>CAIVTL010000278.1 GCA_903908785.1 Caldifarciminota bacterium
ATCTTGGACAGCCGGCAGAAATCCTGGAGAGCTTGCCGATTCCCGAGCGAGTCGTGATTCCCATGCTGCAGGGGTTTGGCGTCGTGTTCAAACCGCTGGTTGAGCCGGGCGCGGTGGTTGCTGCCGGCCAGATTATCGGCCGCGACGACGACTCGCTGTCATCGCCGATTCACGCGACCGTGAACGGCAAGGTCGCGGCAATCGCGCCGATTGCGCATGCCGGCCGCAGCGTTCCCGCCGTCGTCATCGACGGCGACGGAACCGATTCCTGGGCACGGCTCGAAGGGCACTCGGCCCAGCACCAGAAACTGACAGCGGAACAGATCGAGGAACTGCTCTACCGGTCCGGTGTCTCCGGCCTGGGCAGCGAAGGGATTCCGACCCGGTTTCACACTTCGGTCATCACCCCGGCCGACGTCCGCCACCTCATCGTACACCTGACCGGCTCGGACGTGTTCAACCCGTCGCCGGGCGCGCTGCTTTCCGGCTCGAATCCTGACCGTTTCATGGCCGGGATTGAGATTCTACAGCGGGTGATGCCCAAAGCCCTTGTCCACGTCGTGCTGAGCCGCCAAGAGTCGGCATTGCTTGCGACCATCGGCAGGCTGGCGGCTGGAAAGCAGGCGGTGAAACTCTATGCGGTGGACGCGAAGTACCCGCAAGCCGCGCCCGAGATGCTGGTCACGACGATACTGGGCGAGGAGTTTCCGTATGGTCTCGCTGCGGCGAACATCGGCGTGGTAATCATCGACGCCCAGGCGGTGCTGCATGCCTACGAGGCCGTGGTCGAGGGGAAGCCGGTCATTGAACGTATGGTCGCGCTGTCCGGGCCGGGCTTCAAGCAGCCCGGGCACGTGCGGGTGCGGGTCGGCACGCCCATCGAGCGCATCGTGGCCGGACGATTGAAGGATTCGGGCGAAGTCCGGCAGCGGGTCGTGCTGGACAGCCCGCTTTCCGGTCTCCGGGTTGACGATCTCTCATTGCCCATCGACCGCACCGTGAGCCAGTTGGTCGCCATTCCCGACGACGACCGCCGGCTGCCGTTCGCGTTCGCGCGGCCGGGCCTGCACACCGATTCGTTCTCCCGCAGTTTTGTCCCGGCGTGGCTGCCGACCGGCAAGGTGGCCGGCACGAACCGTCACGGCGAGGAACGCCCCTGTATCCAGTGCGGCTGGTGTGCCCGGGTCTGCCCCGTGCGCATCATCCCGCACCTCATCTACCGGCAGGCGCGGGTCGAAACAAGCGAATTGCTTGTCCGCTACGGCGTCTTCAACTGCATCGACTGCAACCTGTGCAGCTTCGTCTGCACGTCCAAGATACCCCTGGCCCGGCACATCCGGGAGGCGAAAGAGAAGCTGCTTGCGGTCGGCTGCGACAATTCCTCCTGTGTTGTGTCGAAGTTCAACCTGAAGGGGGTTGAGGAGTACAGGGGAGTTAAGAGCGTCAGATGAGGACGAAGTCAGAAGGCAGAGGTCAGAAGCTAGAAGTCAGAAGTGTGGGAGCGGAGGCCGGAGCGGCATGAGCAAACTGCTGCACGCGTTGGTCGCGCGGTTGAACGGGCTGACGGCGAAGGGGCCGCTGAAGCGGCTGCAACCGGTGACCGAGGCGCTCGACGAAGCGCTGCTCGGCACGGACAAGACCGCGAAGGCCGCGCCCTTCCTCTCCGACGGCATGGACGTGAAGCGAATGATGTCGCTCGTCATCATCGGGCTTGTCCCGGCAACGCTTGCCGGCATCTACTTCTACGGCTGGCGCGTGGTCGCGATGATTGTTACTTCATACGCGGTCGGCGGCATGGTCGAAGTCGCCTTCGCGATGGCGCGCCGCAAGCCGATTCACGAGGGCTTCCTGGTGACCGGGCTGATTTTCCCGCTCATCCTGCCCCCTACGACCCCGCTCTGGATTGTCGCGGTAGGCGTGTTCTTCGGCGTGTTCTTCGGCAAGGAAGTCTTCGGCGGGACCGGCCGGAATATCTTCAACCCGGCGCTCGTGGGCCGGCTGTTCATCAGTCTCGCGTTCCCGAGCCACTTCGCGACGATGTGGGGCAAGATGCACTGGGGCGGGGCGGGCGGCTTCGTCCATTGGACCGTTGACGCCGTAACCCAGGCCACGCCCTTGATTGACTTCAAGGGCGCGCACATGATATCAACCGACCCGCTGTCGCTGTTTATCGGCCACACGCCCGGCTGCGTCGGGGAGACGTTCCGTATCGGTATCATCCTCGGAGGTCTGTTCATCATCGTGATGCGGGCCGGGGACTGGCGGGTGCCGGTCGCGTACCTGGGCAGCGTCGTGGTCACGGCGCTCGCCCTGCACGGTATCGTGCCGGACCGGGTCGCGCCGGTCTGGTTTCAACTCCTGTCCGGCGGGCTCCTGTTCGGCGCTTTCTTCATGGCCAACGACCCGGTTACATCGCCCTACACATTCACGGGCCGCTGGATTTACGGCATCGCGCTCGGGGTGCTGACCGTGCTGATACGGGCGATATCCGGCCTGCCTGAGGGCGTGATGTTTGCCATCCTGCTGATGAATGCCGTCGTGCCCCTCATCGACATGATGGTGGTGGGCGCGGCCTACAAGAAGGCGACGACCCGGGTTCGCCGCTGGGCGGCCTGATGGCGAAGATGAAACTTGGCCGCAAGCTGCTGGAAATGCTCTTCATCGTCGGGCTGGGACTGGTTTCGGTCGCCATGCTGCTGGCGGCACAGAGCTATGCCGCCCCGGCGGTCAGGCGCTTCCAAATGCTCCGCCTGCGGACCAGCATCCTTGGGGCCGCGGGTGTCGCGACGGCGCCGGCCGAGGTGAACGGCATCTTCGAGGCGCGCGTCACGGAGGCACGGGGCAACGGCGCGACCTATTACCGCGTTGACAGTCTCGTTGTGTACGAATTCAAGGGCCGGGGACTCTGGGGCCCGGTCGAGGGCGTCATCACGCTCGACTCGGGCCTGACCCGTATCAGGAGCGTGCGCGTCCTCGTGCAGGAGGAAACTCCTGGTCTCGGCGACCGCATCAAGGACCCCGCGTACCTCGTCACCTACCAGAACAAGACCGCGCTTGAACCGCTGGTGCTGGCAATGCGCCATCAAGCGGTCGAGGCCAACGAGGTTGACGCCATTTCCGGCGCGACGCTCAGTTCCGAGGCCCTGCTCGTTATTGTCGGCGACGCGGTCGCACAGCTGCGGCAGGCGATGGGAAAGTGAGCGGAAGGTGAACTTCCGGAAGCTAGCCTACACCCGGCCGTGGCGGGTTTTCATCACCGGCTTCTTCAAAGAGAACGCCGTCTGCTACCAGGTGCTCGGCCTCTGCTCGACGCTCGCGGTCTCCAACAAGATGGAGAACGCGGTGGCGATGGGCGCGAGTGTGGTATTCGTCATGCTGGTGTCGTCCGCCGTCATCTCCCTGCTGCGCCGGGTGATCCCGGTCCAGTACCGCATCATCACGTACATGATTGTTACTTCGACTTTCGTCATCATCATTGACCATTTCCTCAAGGCCAACTTCCCGACAATCAGCGGCCAACTCGGCCCATACGTCGGCCTGATTATCACCAACTGCATCGTTATGGGCCGGCAGGAGGCCTTCGCCATCAAGAACGGTGTCGGGCTTTCCATCCTCGACAGCCTGGGCGCGGCCCTGAGCTACAGTTACGTACTGGTCGGCATCGCCGCGGTGCGCGAGTTCCTCGGGTTCGGCAGTCTGCTCGGCGTCAAAGTCACGCCGCCGCACTTCGAGAACTGGGTGGTAATATCCATGGCGCAGGGCGCGTGGTTTGTGATGGCGATTTTCGTCTGGGGCTTCCGGCGCATAGCGAAGCTGAAGCCCCTGGAACAGGAGTAGAACATGCACCTGAACCCGCTGGTCCTCCTGGTCGCGGCGATATTCACCCACAACATCGCCCTGACCTACCTGCTCGGCATGTGCCCGATGATGGCCATGTCGCGCCGCATCAACACCTCGGTCGGCATGGGCCTCGCCGTCATGTTCGTCACCGCGGTCACCGCGCCCATCGACTGGGTCATCTACAACAAAGTTCTTGTCCCGACGCACTCCGAAGTCATGATGCTCCTTGTCTTCATCATCGTCATCGCCGCCGTGGTCCAGTTGCTCGAACTCCTGATGCGCCGGTTCCTGCCCGCGCTGCACGCCGGGTTCGGGCCATTCCTGCCGCTGGTTACCGTCAACACCACCATTTTCGCGGTTTCGATATTCTCGGTCATGCGCAACTACAACCTCTGGCAGAGCACGGCATTTGCGGTTGGCTCGGGCGCGGGCTGGGCCCTGGCAATCATCCTCATCGCTGGAGTCAGAAACCGGGTTCAGCTCGTCAGCGACGTGCCGGCGGACCTGCGCGGGGCCGGCATCACGATGATAATCGCCGGCATTCTTGCGCTCAGCTTCATCGGTTTCTCGGGTATGGTGGCAGTACAATAGGATGAAGGACAAAGGCGGAAGGACCAAGACGGAAGGGGCACGGCCGTGATAACCATGCTGGTGATGGCCGGGCTGCTCATCACCGTGGCGGTCGTGCTGCTCGTGGCCGAGCGCATCCTCATCAGCTATGGCGAGTGCTCAGTTACCATCAACGACAAGCAGTGCATCCAGGTCGAAGGTGGCGAGACCCTGCTCTCCGTCCTCAACCGTCACAAACTCTTCGTTCCTTCAGCTTGCGGGGGCAAGGCGACCTGCGGGTTCTGCAAGGTCGTGGTAAGGGGCGGGGCCGGCACAATCCTGCCGACGGAAGAAATATTCATCAACAAGGCCGAGCGCGAACTGGGCATGCGCCTCGCCTGCCAGGTCAGGGTCGAGCGGCCGGTCAGGGTCCAGATGCCGGAGACCCTGCTGGGCGCACGCGAGTATACCTCCGAAGTGCTGGCGGTGGAGCAGCTCACTTATGATACGCGGCTCATCCGGTTCGGGCTCAAAGGCGGCGATGAAGTCCACTTCAAACCCGGCCAGTACGTCCAACTCCTCGTGCCCGGTACGGACCAATATCGCGCCTATTCAGTCGCCAGTCCTCCAAGCCGCGCTCTCGCCTCTCGCCTCTCGTCTCTCGTCTCTCCCGAGTTTGAGCTCATCATCCGTCGCGTGCCGGGCGGCCTCTGCACCGGCTGGATTCACAGCGCGGTCGAGAAGGGCGACGAAGTGCGATTCACCGGGCCGTTCGGCGACTTCTATCTCCACGAAGACTCGAACCGGGAAATCGTGGCCATCGGCGGTGGCTCGGGAATGGCCCCGATGCGGTCCATCATCCTGCACCTGGCCGAGCAGGGCATGCCGCGCAAGGTGACCCTCTTCTTCGGCGCGCGCCGCCGGCGCGACCTCTTCTACGTCGCGGAGTTTCAGGCGCTCGAACGACTGTATCCGAACTTCCGCTATCTCCCGGCGCTTTCCGAGCCCCGACCGGAAGACCACTGGACCGGCGAAACCGGGTTCATTACGCAGACCGTGCAGAAGCACATCGTGCCGGGCAGGGAAAGGGAGGCCGTGCTCTGTGGCCCGCCGCCGATGATTGACGCGGCCATGCGCGTGCTGCCGCGCATCGGCGTGCAACCCGAGCATACCTACTTCGACAAGTTCTGAGGCGGGAAATGGGACAAAAGGGACCAAAGAGACACAAGGCAGGCATCTGGCTGCGCGAGTTGCGCGCGCCGTTCTTCGTCGGCACGGTGATGCCCGCGGTCTTCGGCGCGGCCTACGCCCACTACGCCGGCGCCGCGTTCAACTGGCCGCTGTTCGGCCTGACGATACTCGGCACCGTTCTCACCAACGCCGGCCTGAACATGACCAATGACTACTTCGACCACAAGAGCGGCGATGACGACCTGACCCCGGCCACGCCGGTGTCCGGCGGGAGTAAGGTTATCCAGGAGGGGCTACTGAAGCCGCGGCAGGTACTGGCCGCCGGTATTGCCTGTCTCGCACTTGCCGCAGTAGTCGGCCTGTATCTCAATGCCGTGACCGGCGGGCGCGTGCTGCTGATTGTTGGCATCGTCGGGATGGTAATAGCGTGGTTCTATACCGCGCCGCCGCTGAAGTTCGGGCACCGCAGCGGGGTGGGCGAGGTGGTCTGCGTGCTCGGGTGCGGGCCGGTAATTGCGTTCGGGGCGTTCTTTGTGCAGGCGCGGGTATTTTCGTGGGCGGCGGTGTTTGCCAGTCTTCCCATCGGACTGTTGATGGGTCTGGTGCTCTTCATCAACGAGTTCCACGACGTACACGCGGACGGGGCCGTGGGCAAGCGGACTTTGGTGGTCGCGCTCGGCACCGGGGCCGCGTCTTTCGTGCTCGCTTTCACGCTGGCGGCCACCTATCTGCTGACAGTCGTGCTCGTGGTTCTGAATATCCTTGCGCCTGCGTCGTTGTTCGCACTGGTGACCCTGCCGCTGGCTGTATTCGCGGTAATCCGGGCCCGGCGCTATCACGCCGAGTCGCCGAAACTGCTGCCGGCGAACTTCGCGGTCATCGGCACGCACCTGCTCTTCGGCGCGATTCTCACCCTGGTGGCGGCATTATGAACGGTGTGGGTCGGATACTTGCGCCCATCGAGGCCGCTCTGGCCGCGGTCGAAGAGACCATGGCCCGCCGCAATAATCCCGGCCTCGAAGTGCTTGCCGGGGGGAAGCGACTGCGCCCCGCGCTCCTCTTGTTCGCCGCCGGGGCGGCCGGGCACGGAGAACACGGACGGACACGGACGAACACAGACGGACACGGGCAGGCAATGGCCGACGCGGTTTTGCTGGCGGCCGCGGTAGAGATGGTCCACACGGCATCGCTGATTCACGACGACGTGATTGACGAGTCGAGCGAGCGACGGAAAGGCGCGGCTCTCCACAAGGTCATCGGGACCCGGGCAGCCATCATCCTGGCCGACTATCTGTTCGTGCAGGGCCTGGCATTACTGGAATCGGTCAAACGAACCAGCTTGGTTCCCGAGGTCGTCCGCGAGGTCTTGGTGATGTGTGAAGGGCAATGGCTAGAGATGAAAGTCGCGGCGGGCGCAACCTGTACCGAGCGACAGTACCATGAGGTAATCGAGAAGAAGACCGCGGCCCTGTTCGCGTTCTGCTGCCGGGCCGGCGGGCGGTTGCGGGGAGCCGATGCCGCGGAGTTGGCCGCGCTGGATGAGTTCGGCCGGAACTTCGGCTTCGTGTTCCAGTTGCTCGACGATGCGGAGGACATGGGGGAGGGAGAGAGGAAGAAAGGGAGTAAGAGAGTGAGGGCGGAACAGAACAGTATTGAGCGGGCGATTGCCCAATGCGGCGGACGGCGATACCTGCGCCGAAGCGCGCTGGAATTCGCCCGGCGGGCTCGGACCGCGGCGCGGAAGATCGCCAACCCGGTGGCCCGGCGAGGCATGATCCGGCTACTGGAATCTGTAGCGGAGGGGTAAGTGAGCGTTGCGAACACCGAGGGCGTGCGCCGCGACGCTGTCTTCTCGTTGCCGGTTGCCACCAAGTCCAAAGCCGTCTAGACTGACAATCTGAATTGAACCGAAACCTCTGCCGAGTCACGGTCCTTGACCTGCTGCTCATCGCGGGGCTGCTCGGCCTGCCCGGCTGGGCACTGATTGTATCCTGGCGCGCCGCCCGCGAGCAGCCCGTCGCCTACATCTACGAGAACAACCGGTTGCTCGGCGCCTATCAACTCGACCGCGACCAGCTTATCGCTATCGGGGACAAGGCCCGGCCGGACATGAAGATAGAAATCAAGGGCGGCGCAATCCGCGTTGCCGAATCGGACTGTCCCAAGGGCGTATGCAAGCAGGCCGGTTGGGTGCGCACGCCCGGACGGTCAATCGTCTGCGTGCCGAACAAGGTGCTGATTGAACTGCGGGGCGAGCGCAAGGGATATGATGCGGAAAGCTACTAGCGGGAAGTCCGAAGCTCGAAGTCCGAATGACGAATGCAGCCCCACGGACAGCATTGTGAGGCTATCGATTCTGGTCGCCGGCGCCTCGGTGCTGCAGGTTGCCGAGTCGCTGCTCCCGCATCCGCTGCCCGGAGTCAGGCTCGGTCTTGCCAACATCATCACGGTCATCGCGATGGTCTACATCGGCCCGGGCAGCGCGATACAGCTTGCGGTGCTGCGCACGCTCATCAGTTCAATGGTGCTGGGAACGTTCCTGACGCCGACCTTTGTGCTTTCTTTCTCGGGTGGCGTGGTCAGCGCGGTCGTCATGGTTCTCTTGTATCGTTTCTCGCACGGGGGCGGGCCATTCCGTTTCAGCCTCATCGGCATCAGCGTGGGCGGGGCGGTGAGCCACATCCTGACCCAGGTCGCGCTGGTCTATCTGCTCTTCATCCGCAGTAGCGGCGTGTTGCTGCTCTGGCCGTGGCTTGCGCTGTCGGCGGTAGTCACGGGAGTAGTCACCGGCATGATTGCGGTTCAGGCCGTACGGCGACTGGACACCGGCGAGGCGAGTGGGGTGGCGCTGACCCCGGCGTCGGACCGGTCGGACGTGTCGGACCGGTCGGACAAGGATTCACTCGTCCGGCGCATTCGGCCGGAAGTGAAGATTACCACGGTTGTGGTCCTTGGGCTCGCGGTGGTTGTCTTCGCGAACTACGCGCTTTATGCCGCCGTCCTGGTGCTGCTCGCGGCCGTCACGGTGCTGGCCCGGGTTCGGTTCAGCCGTCTGCTGGCCGGGCTGAAGCGAATCTGGGCGCTGCTCGTTGCCGCACTGGTGATGCCGGTCATCTTCTCGCCCTGGGGAAGAGTGCTCATCGCAATCGGGCCGGTGCGAGCGACCGACCAGGGCCTTCACGCAGGCGCCAGCTTCGCTGCGCGCATCCTCTTGTTGTTCTTCGCGACCGCCCTTTTGGCCCAGACGACCGCGCCGGAGGAAATCGCGGGCGGGCTGGAGAAGCTGCTCGGCCCGCTGCGGGTCTTCCGGGTAAGGCCGGGCCGGCTGGCGCGGTCGCTGAGCCTTTCCTGGTACTACTTCCCCCAGTTCTGGCAGAGCGTTCGGCGCATGGTTGGCGAGAGTCGCGGCCGCAAGGGCTGGCTGGACCGGACTATCCATCTTCCGGGCGATGTCGTTGCCGACCTGTACTTCGCGGCCGACCGACTTGCCGACTCCGGGTCGGATGGACGCGACCGGCAGCCGGCGCCTGGCGGGTTTCCGCCACCGCCTGACCAGGAGTGACGCCCGCGCCCGACAGCGGAAGCCCCGGATATGCGGTCGGGGCCCATGGCATCAGGCAGAGCGCCCAGAACCGGTTCCAAACGAGGCGGCGCGCCCGGCTGGCATGAAATGTGATACCTTGCGTAGAGATGGTACTGCGCCTTCAGAGGTCGGTTGCTGACCGTTCGGACGGGTCGGTCTGGCATGATACCAGCATACGAGGATATGGACGCTTACAAACGAGGAGGTAGAATGACCAAGCACAGAGTGCTGCTGACAGCAGTACTGGTCGTGGCCCTTGCGGCCGGTGGAGCGGTAGGCGCGCAGCTGAATTTCGGCGGCGACCTGAAGCTGCACCTGTTCGATATGTCCACAGGCTCGAGCACGATTATGGGCTGGGATTCGCTCGGTAACCCCGTGCCGGTCAAATACGACACGACCGACCGTTGGGACATGGGGTTTGAGCGAGCGTACCTGTACTTCGTGGTCCAGATTACCGACCAGGCATCGGTGGACATCGAGCCGGAGTTCGTAGCGCGGAGCGGCGCAACCCCGCAACTGGGTATGCGGATTGGCACCCAGCGCGCGTCAAACGAGTCCGGCTTGGGCGTCGCGTTCAACGCGGCGAAGCTGACCCTGGCGGTCCCGTGGAACCTGCAGGTCTCGGGCGGAATCTTGCGGCCGCTTTTCACCGAGGACTACGGCGACATGAAGGCGTTTCAGGAGACGAACCGGTACGACAAGACCGGCGCCAACTACTGGTTGCAGGCGTGGCACGACATGGGGATCGAGGTCTACAAACCGTTCGAACTGAAACTGGGCGAGGAGTACGTCTCGATTCCGACGTATCTCTACCTGCTGAACGGCGCGCCGAACTACATCGATATCCCGGCATCCGACAACAACAGCAACAAGATGGTGATGTTGCACGTCGCGCCGGAGTTCTGGAAGATACGGGTGATGGGTTCGTACGGGTTCGGAAAGTGGGACGATGAGGGCAAGTACAACGTGATGCGCTATGCCGCCGGGCTGAGCGCCGCGTTCGGGCCCGTGTGGCTGCGGGCGGAGTACATGGGCGGTCGGTGGGACAACGAGATGTGGCAGCAGTCCGGGGAGCCGCTGGTCATCGACACCTTTGCCGCGAAGCCGTTCGGCTACTACGCCAAGCTCGGGGTGAACATCGTGCCTGACCGGCTCCGTTTCATCCTCGACTACGACTACGCGGAACACAACTTCAACGGGTTCCTGTCCATCGGGAACCCGGCGGTGAAGCAGCAATACACAACCGTGTCCGGGACACTGGGGTGGACCGTGTTTACCGGGTCGCAGGTGATGCTCGGCGTCGAGAAGGCGATGTGGAAGACGAGCGACGGGAACACCAAGCTCGACTTCCTGCGGCCGACCCTGGGCTGGCGCACGGTCTTCTAAGAGGATTCCGTCGTGATGAGAGCCCCAGTCAGACTGCCGGCTGCGCCTCGCCGGTGGTCAATTGCTCGGGGGCTCCCCGACGGATTGTCTCCGCTGCGGCTGCTCGCATTCGCCTCGGCAGTCGTTTTGCTGGCCGCGGGGTGCCGCCATTCGGGCGCAGCGGTGCTGCGCAAGCAGACCCGGCTGATGATGGACACCTACGTGACAATCCAGGCCACGGGCCCGGCGCAGACGGCGGACAAGGCAATTGAGGCGGCGTTCGGACGACTGGAGGAGATCTCCCACAAGTTCAACTTCCTCGACTCGACCAGCCCGGTCCACGCGTTCAACGTCAACAATGCGCCCATCACCGACCCGGAACTGGTCAAGGTAGTGCAGGCCGCGGTGGCGGTGAGCGCGGCCTCGGGCGGTGCGTTCGACATCACGGTGCGGCCGCTGGTCGAGCTCTGGGGCTTCTACGGCGACCACCCGGCGGTGCCGTCGCAGCGGGCGATTGACTCGTGTCTCAGGATGGTCGGCTATAAGAACCTGGTGGTCGAGCCGGGCCGCGTGACGAAGCTCCGGCCGGACGTCACTATTGACCTCGGCGGCATCGCCAAGGGCTATGCCCTCGACGAAGCGGCGCGGGTGCTGCGGGCGGCGGGCATCGATTCCGCGCTCATCGACCTCGGCGGGGACGTGTTCGCCATCGGCAGGAAGGGCAACCAGAACTGGAAGGTCGGCATCCGCAACCCGCGGAAGGATGGCGTCATCGGGGTGGCCGCGGTGTCGAACCTGGCGGTGGTAACCTCGGGTGACTACGAACGCTTCTTCTTCGGCCCGGACAGCGTCCGCTACTGCCATATCATTGACCCGGCAACGGGCTGGCCGCCGCGCGGCCTGATAAGCACGACCGTGGTGATGCGCGACCCGCTGACGGCGCAGGGCTGGTCCAAGGTGCTGTTCATCCGCGGCACCGACGCGCTGCCGCTCATCGAGAAGACCGGCGGCATCGAGGCGATTCTGATTACCGACAGCATGAGGGCAATCTGTACGCCGGGCCTGGTCAGCGCGATGGATACCACGCGGCTGAACGGAGTGACGAATTCCGCAGGCCGGTAGATAAACGGGTGTGTTCGAAATGAAAGGAGCTTTGGAATGAAGAGACTTACGTGGCTGCTGGTGGCATTCCTGCTTATCGCGCTGGTGCGAACGGCCGGCGCGGTGGTCCTGTTGAACCACGAAGCGGCGCTGAAGGCGATGTTTCCCGATGCCGATAAGATAGTGACCGAGGAGGTGAGCTTGACGCCGGACCAGGTTACCGCGGTCAAGAGCCACCTCGGCGATAAGTGGACGCTCTACCAGGCCGGCGGACAGTCTGAGGAAGAGAAGGAAGCTGACACGGCGGTGTTCTACTTCGGCACCAAGGCGGGCGAGAAGACCGGCGTAGCCCTGATTGAGGTTCAGCCCGGCAAGTGGGGCCCGGTGAAGTTCATCGTGGCAATGGACCTCGCGGGCAAAGTCAAGGACCTGGCGGTCATGTCCTACGTTGAGCAGCGGGGCCGCCCGATTTCGACCAAGCGGTTCCTCGGCCAGTTCGTCGGGAAGACCGGCAAGAGCCAGGTTACCGTCGGCAAGGACGTCGACGCCATTTCCGGCGCAACCATCTCCTCACGCGCGACGGCCTTCGCGATCAAGAAGGTAATCGCCCTGTACGACGCGGTCTACCTCGAGCCCGAGAAGTAACAGCGGGAAAGGAGCGATAATGAACGGATTGTCTCTGCCGACACTGCCGAAGTACGCCAAGGTCACAATCACCTTCTTCCTGCTGCTCATCGGCCTGACGTATCTTGTGGGAGTTCTCAACATCTACCAGAAGACGAAGTTCACGGTCCAGGGCGCAATCGAAAACGAGCGGGGCTCGGAAGAGAAGATGATTTACCCCAAGGAGTTCGGGGACATGGTCAGCGTCACCCATTTCCACCTCGGCGGCTGGGCGATGATGTTCATGTGGGTGCTGCTGTTCTTCCTGTTCTCCACTTATGGCCCCAAACTCAAGGGCGTGCTCGGGACACTGCCTTTCCTGCTGGCACCGCTTGACGCGGGCAGCATGTGGCTTACCCGCTATGCGGCGCCCGGTTTTGCCTACCTCCTGATGGCCGTGGGCTTTCTGATGGCCGCGATATTCGGGCTGGTTCTCGTGCTCGACCTCATCAACTTTTGGTGGGGCAGGAAACCGGTGACGCAGTCGGCATGACCGCTAACCCGCGGGCGTGCCGTCCCCGGCCCGCCCGCAAACGTCGCTCGCCACCGGCCCCGCGCAAGCTCAATTGCTGGGAGTACAAGAAATGCGGACGGGGACCGGGCAATGAGCCGAAGTGTCCCGCGGCGACCGACGTTCAGGCCGACGGTATCAACGGCGGCATCAGGGGCGGCAGGGTCTGCTGGGCGATTGCCGGCACCATGTGCGGCGGCAGGCAGCAGGGTACTTACGCTGTCAATATCGAGACCTGCCTGCGGTGCGACTTCTGCCAGATGGTGCTCAGAGAGGAACAGGCCGAGACCTGCGAGGACTTCGTTCCGCCCCGCCCGGGCCGCTAGTCGGTTTCGACGCCGGCAGGTGTGCAAACCCGTTGCTTGACAGCAGCGGGTTTGTCTCTATCTTGGGGAAGTGGTAACCCGAGCCAGAAGCTGCTTGCCCCCGGCCGCTTTCGGGGCCGAAGGCGGTCCCCGGTGAGCGACGACCGTTCGACCCCTTCGGCCGGCGACGACCGGGAGTTGGTTGTGCGTGCTCAAGCCGGAGACATGGCCGCGTTCGAGGAGTTGGTGCGGCGGCACCAGCAGGGCCTTTTCTCGTACCTTTACCGGATGTGCCGGAACTCAAGCGACGCCGAGGAAGTGGCGCAGGCCGCAATGATCCGGGCCTGGGAGAAGCTCGCCGGGTTTCGCGGGGCATCGAGTTTCAAGACCTGGCTATACCGCATCGGTACCAATCTCTGCCTCAACCTGCGCACCCGGAGAAAGCCGGTCGAGGAACTGCCCGAGACCCTGGCCGCGCCGGATTCAGAACGGCCGGAACAAGCCTATCAACAGAAGATGCGCGAGGATGCCGTGCAGGGCGCGCTCGCCGAACTCCCGGCCGACCAGCGGGCCGCGCTGGTGCTTTCGGTCTACCAGGACATGAGCTACAAAGAGATTGCCGAGACCATGGGCAAAACGGTGCGGGCGGTGGATTCGCTGCTGTTTCGCGCCAAGACGAACGTACGCAAAGCGCTGGCCGAAGACCGCGCGAAGGGAGTCATCTGAGCAGGCAATGGGTTCTGGGGTTCGGGGGTTCACGGGTTCGGGTTCCAAACCAGAACCCCAGAACCCGGGAACCCCTGACCCCTCCAACTCTCTTGGGCGCAGGATTCAGGAGGATATAGTGTCTAATAAAGCGATGAATTGTAGACAGGTGAAACGGCTGCTGCCTCCTTACCAAGACAAAGAGCTGTCGGGCAGGGCGCCGGACGAGATAGCTGCCCATCTGGCATCCTGCCCGGCCTGTCGCTCCGAACTGGAGGCGCTGACGGCGGATATCGGCCTACTCCAACAGGCCGGTGCGCCTGAGGTTACGCCGTTTCTTGCCACGCGGGTCATGGCCGAAATCCGGCAGCGGCATGTCGCGCCGCGCCGCGCCTTCCGGCCCGGCTGGGTGCTGAGTGTGGCGGCCGGCGTCATGCTGGTTGCTCTAAGCCTTGGCGTCGGCACGCTGGTCGGCTCGGGCCTGGCCCAGGGCAGTACCAGCGCTACCGGCGACGACATCTATGCTACCGCGACCGCCGACCCTTCGCTTGATACCTACCAGTCCCTGATGGGAGGCGAGTAATGCGCGGCCGATGGGTGGCCCTGGTTGCCGTGGCGTCGCTGGCGCTGAACGTGGCAGTGGTCGGGACCTACGCCTATCGCACCGCGCGGTGGCACGAGCGCCACTCTCGATTCCCGGGCGTCAGGCGCGAACTCCGGGATAGCATCGGCGGCATGATGCGCCAGGCCGCGCCCCAAATCGAGAGTCTGTCCGGCGAACGCGAACGGCTCCAGGCCGCGGTCATGGAGCTTGTTGGAAAGCCGGAACTGGACGAACCGAAGCTCGATTCGCTCTGCCGCGAGCAGGGACGGCTTGCGGCGGAATTGGCAATGGTGGTCTCCCGGAACATGCACCGCGTCGTGCAGGTGCTGCCGCCGGCAGAGCGCGAGCAGTTCCTGCGCGGGCCCGGGTCGCACCGGCGGCACGGTTTGCACATGATGGGCGGCTTCGGCTCGCGCCGCGGCGTACCGGAAGCCCGGCCGGGACCAGATGGAGACTAGAAGTTGAACCTAACCTGGAGAGATTACATGAAGAAAACAACACTGACTGCGATTGCGGTAGTAGCGCTTGCCGGCCTGATGTGGGCGCAACCCGGGCCGGGACCGGCGGCCGGCGGCCCGATGGGCGGACCCGGCATGCCGATGATGGAAAGGCCGGACCAACCGGCAATGCCCGGCATGGGCGGTCCGATGGGCATGATGGCCAACATGCCTGACATGACGCCGGAGCAGATGGAGAAATGCGACGCCATGCGGGTGGCGCACATGAAGACCGTACTGCCGATTCAGACCGACATCCAGGTCGCGGAAATCGAGCTGGACGCGCTCTGGCGCGCCGAGAAGCTTGACGCCAAGAAGATTGTCGCCAAGGTGAGCGAAATCGGCGGGCTCCGGCAGAAACTGGAACTCGCCATGGTCAACCACCGGATTGACATGTACAACCTGATGACCCCGGACCAGCAAAAGGCGATGCGCAAGATGCACATGGGTGCCGGCCGTGGTATGATGCGCGGCCAGGGCAAGGGTCGCGGCATGGGCCACGGCATGAAGGGCGGAATGAAAGGTGCCGGGCAGCAGGGACAGATGGGTCAGTGCGACCCGCAGAACTGCAAAGATTGCATGATGCACTAGCTTCTGACTGGGGCTAGTGGTTTGGCTCGGTCAATGCCGGGGCCTTCGGGCCCCGGCTTCTTCGAGAGGGCAAAGTCAGAGGCTAGAGGCTAGAGTGCAGAAGCTAGAACTGAGACTGGAAGTGCCCAAGTGTTCGACGTTTAGGGTTTAGAGTTTGGGGTTTAGAGTTTGTCCCTTGCTCTTGCGCCTGTGCTGCCGTAAACTGGGACGTGGCGGAAGCGATAGTCACCCTGAGGCCCGTGCTGCAGCTCGCGCTGCTCGTGGCGGTAATCTGGTTTGCGGCCCGGGTTCTGCGCTGGTTGCTGCTGGGCCGGGTCGGCCAGTTCGGCAAGCTGCTGATTTTCGGCGGGCTGGTTGGCGTCTATGCGCTGACAGTGGTGCTGACGGCGACGGGCGGACAGACGCCGTGGGCGCCGGTCATGTTCCTGCTGCTGCAGTTCTCGCCGATGAAGGCGCTGATAGTGGTGGTTTCCGTGCTGATGGTCTGGCTGATTGCCCGCGAGTCATTCATGCCGATGCCGCACCAGCTTGGATTCCTGCTTGATAGCCCGGTTCGGCGGCTGCTTGCCCCGGCTGACGCGGTCTTTCACCGGATGGCGCTCGGGCCGGGCATGCGCGTGGTCGAAGTCGGGTGCGGAACCGGGCATCTTTCCGGCGACGTGGCGCGCAGAATCGAGCCGGGCGGCATACTCTTCTGCGTTGACATCCGGCCGGTGATGGTTGACAAGACCCTGGAACGAGTCGAGAAACAGGGCCTGCACAACGTCCTCGGCTTTGCCGTCCCGGCCGACAAGCTGCCGCTCGACATCTACGACATTGACCTCGTGTTCCTCGTGCACGTGCTGGGCGAGATTTCGGGCCGGCTGCCCGCCCTGCGTGAGGCGTTGCGGGTCCTGCGACCCGGCGGCGCGCTCTCCGTCACCGAGGCCATGATTGACCCGCACTACCGATTCCGCAACGACGTTGTGAAACTCTGCCGGCAGGCCGGGTTCGAGCCGGTCTCAATCGAAGGCAGCCTGTTCTACTATACGGCCACGTTCCGCAAGCCGCAGGCCAAGGAACCGCTCGGCTATGCTCCGCGGTTCGACTGACGGGCGATGATGCGAGCGACTAACCACAGATGGACACTGATGCGCTGTCGGACAGGGGCCGCAGCGGCCAACACAGATGGTTCTCCCGGGGACATCTGCCCGGTTATCCGTGTTTATCGGTGGTTCACCCTGTCCGTTTCGTGTCTTCGTGGCGTCCATGTCGGTCTTTGGGTCGCGTTGGCAGCAGCCTGCACGTTCGGGGCCGAGGCGCGGGTGAAGGTGCGCGTGCGCGACGGCGACACCGGGCAGTGGCTCGCGAACGCCAAGGTTAAAGCCGGGGAGCGAGTCTTCTTTACCGACAGCCTCGGCGAGTGCATCATACCGGCACTCGCGGGCCAGCGTCTTCTCCTGACGACCTCGATTGGAAACGGCTATCCCGCCACCGACTCGGTGCTTGCCACTGTCCCGGACGCGAGGCTGGTGGTCAAGCTGTATGGCAGGCAGCCGCGCACCGCGATAGGATTCGTCAGGGACGGCAGCACCGGCAAGCCGCTGGCAAGGGCTTTGGTCAGAATCGAGGGCGCCGCGGCGACAGCAAAGGCCGACTCGGCGGGCATGTACGTCATTCCCTTTCCACCGGGCGACCGTGAACTCATTGCCGCGCTTCCGGGCTTTCGCGGATTCCCGAGGAACCTGTCGGTCAAGGCCGGGGACACGCTCGCGGTTGACCTGCCGCTGTACGATACTTCGCTCGCGGTCGGCGAGATTGCGGGTCGGGTGGAGGTGCAGGGCCTGGGCGCGGCCTGCGGGGCGAATGTAACGGTCGAAGGCACGCGGCTCGGCACCGCCTCGGACCAGAACGGCGACTACATCATCACCGGCGTGCCGGCCGGCTCATACCGCGTCGTGTTCTCCTACGCGGGGTGCAAGAAGGCGATGAAGGTCGTGAGCGTCATGGCATGGGAATCGCTAGTCCTGAATGTCCAGCTTGAGCAGCGCCTGCCGACGACCAAACGCTGACGCTACCCGCGGCGCGCGCTCAAGCCGCGAAAGCTCGACGCAAAATTCCTCTGGAAACTCGCCGGAATGTTACTTCCAACGCGTTCTAGATTAGAAGTTCAAGAGTGTGCTCAAGTGTGTAGACAAATGGACCGGCAAATGTATGTTCAAGATGGTACGTCATCGGTTCGCGACAAGGACGCGTGCTTGCTCGCGTCGAAGTTTGCGGCGTCGTTCGGTTCGAAGTTCGTGGAAATGTTCTCCTCGATGCTCTTCGCAAAATATGCTAAGAAGTCTCGTTCAAGGTCTGTTTGGCAGGCATGTCGAAACCAGCCTAGGGAGTAGGGGAGGGTAGAAGGCGGGAATTGTGAATAGTGAATTGAGAATAGGGGAGTTAGGACACTCCTCGGCAGGCGAAGGAATATGTAGTATACTACATATACGGAGGCCGGGAATGAGCCGCGAATTCCGCGCTTACCGCTGCTGCCTTCCGGCCCAGCCGGACCGGGCGTTGTCGTGGTTGTAGGTTGGCCAGGCGGTGTTGGCCAAGTGCGCCTTGCCGATGGCCACGCAGTAGACGGAGAAGAAACCGGCCAGGTAGACGTTCCCGTCAGGCCCGACCAGCGGAGTCGTGTCGTCGTCCCCTTCGTCTCTGGGCGCGCGGCCGCGCGGCGTCTCCCCGACGGAGTCTTCGATGCTGAACGTCCAAAGAACGTCGCCATTCCACGAGAAACAGGTGAGCTCGTCGACCTCACTGCAATAGGTCAGCACCGTGCTGTCGGACAGAGCACACGGCGATGACATGCTGGCATTGCCATAGGGAATCCCTGCTGCCCAGACCCAGTGTCCGTCGGAATCATAGCAGTAAAGCCGTCCGTCGTCAGACTGGAAGTAGACACGGTCGTCATATCCGACCGTGACCCCGCCTTGGTACATCAAGACCGAGACGGACGCGCTCCACGCTAACGTCCCATCCTGGTTGAAGCAGAGCAAGTGGCCGTCGTTGTCCGCGATTATCACGCGGCCGCGACTGTCTATGACAGGTGCGTAAAGCCAATCAGTACGTCCTATGTGAGTCGTGTCCTGCCATAGCACGGTGCCGTTGGTGTCCAACGCCGTGATGCCAGCCCGTGACGTGTAGCCCTTGGTGCAGCCAGCGTAGATGGTGCCGTTTGCACCGACAGCCACGCCGTATCCAGGTTCTGATGGCACGAGCGACAGTGGCACGCGCCATTGGATGTGCGCGGAATCGCCGCAGTCCTGCAACTTGAGTACGAACGTCGTGTCCTGAGTGAAATAGGGCGTCGCCACGTACAGCGCACCATCGGGCCCGATCGTCGGTGTGCAATTACAGACTCGCAGTTTGATGCTCCAGACCCGGCTACCGGTCCGCGTGTCGAGACAGTAGATTTGACCGCTGTCGTCCGTCACTTGGTACAGTCTGCTGCCATCGATACCGAGGCTTGGTCCAAAGAAGATGGCTTGATTCGACTCCGAAGTCCATCGGGACATGCCGTTCGTCCAGATGCAGGCTGTACGGTCGTATGCACCCAAGTAGAGGACACGCTCGCCGTCCAACTCGCCCATCGCCGGCGAGCCGGTGGAGCCGAGTTCCTCCGAATCCGGCGTGTACCACAACACGGCGACCGGGCTGACGTTGACGAACTTCGCACCGGCGATTGGGTTAACCATGCTGCCCTTGTCCTTCAGTAGGACGTGGATGACATGGCGGCCGGTGGTTTGCCACTTCACGGAGTCTGTTACCGTGCTGCCGCTGGCGACGAACGGGGACCAACCCGAGGTCATGCTGTCGCCCCATATGAACTTCACGCTCACGCTGTCGCCGTCCGGGTCCATAACCGTAACTGAAGGCCGATACCAACGGTCAACTGCCCAGCGCGCGAAGCCCGTGACCGT
This sequence comes from Caldifarciminota bacterium, assembly GCA_903908785.1. Classification (GTDB taxonomy): domain Bacteria; phylum Hydrothermota; class Tepidihabitantia; order Tepidihabitantales; family Tepidihabitantaceae; genus UBA2258. The sequence goes on from CAIVTL010000278.1 coordinate 19,453, forward strand.
GTCCGCCAGTTGCGGCGGCGTTGAGGCGTGGAACAGGCATTCGTCCGACCATTTGGAGACGCGGCCGGCTTCGTTGCGGGCCTTGACTCTGATGTGAAAGGTGCCGGTATCAGGGAAGGAACGAGGATAGCAGGCAGTGTCGCCGCTCGCGAAGTAGCCGGTCGTTGTCGAGTCGCCGTTGCCCCAGTCGAAGATGTACTGCACCTTCAGGCCGTTCGGGTCGGTCGCGGCGGTGAAGAAGCAGAGCGAGTCGTCGAGGATATCGGCCCAGGGCGCAGCCGGCGTCAGCGGAGCCTTCTTTGCACAGCCGACGAGAGCGACCAGCGCGCCGGTCAGAATCAGGAGCGCGTATTTGGACACGGTTTCCTCCCCTTAGTGTCTTCCCGCCCAGCCGGAGTGGGCATTGTCGTGGTTGTAAGTCGGCCAGGCGGTCGGGGCGAGACCAGAATTGCCAATGGTCAGGCAGCAGAGCCCATAGTCGTAGCACAGGTAGACGTTCCCATCCGGAGCGACGGCCGGCGTCGGTGCTTCGTCGCCTTCGTCATGCCCGCCTTGCCTGCGGCCGGCAGTTTCCAGCGAATCCCAGATGGAGAATTCCCATGCGACCAGCCCATTCCAGCCGACGCAGGTTATGTAGTCTTCACTGTTGATGGACAGCACCGAGCTGTCTGCCAGCACGCAGAGGTTGTCCTCGTAGCCAGGGAAATTCTCCGTCTGGACATCCCAGACGAATCGGCCGTCGGAGTCGAGGCAGTACAGCGAATAGTCGGATTCGCTCTGGATGTAGATTCGGTCGTCATAGCCGACCGAGATGCCTCCACCGTACAGCAGCGTGGCTTCGGCTGCCCAGGCCAGCGAACCATCCGGGTTGATGCAGACCAGCGAGTCCATGGCGCTGGCGACAATCAGCCTCTCCCGGCTGTCGAGCGCCGGACAAGACCGGTAGCCGCCGCCTTTATTCATGTGGCTCGTATCCTGCCAGAACAGCGCCCCGGCAGTGTCCAACGCGAACGCCCCTGCATCGCGTCGGCCCTCGCCTCCGTAGTTGACGCCGTAGACAGTGCCGGCCGCGCCCAGCACGACACTGGTGCAGGAACCGCGCCCTGCGTGGTATGTCCACTCCACGCGCGCCGAGTCTCCCAGGTCTCGAACTCGGGTCAGGTCGCCTTCCCGGGTGACATATACCTGGCCGAACGGGCCGAGGACGGGCGTACAGTCGCCCGGTTGCTGGTCCAGGCGCCAGATGACTGCGCCGGTCCCAACATCGAAGCATGTCAGCCCGCGGTTGTCGTCCGCGACGTACAGGCGCGAGCCGTCGGCGCTGACCGACGGCGCAAAGCGCGCGGACATCGGGTCGAGCGGGAGTTTCCAGCGCGTGGTTCCGTCCGCATTGACGCACCAGACATAGTCGTAGTACACACCGCAGACCACGAGATGGCCGTCGGCTGTGCCGAGCACCGGCGAGCACTCGCTTTCGACCTCCGAGTTGGTCCACAGCACGGCCATCGGGCTTACGGTTACGGTCTTGCGGAGGTCCGGGCAGGCAACCATCGAACCCCGGTCCTTGACCACGACCCTTACTGACTGTGGCCCGGTTACCGTCCACTTGCATGAGTCGGTGACGGTCGTACCGGTGGGTACAAAGGGGGTCCAGGTTGCGCCGGGCAGGTCGCCCCAGATGAACTTCACGCTCACACTGTCGCCGTCCGGGTCCGTGACCCTGACCGATGCGCGGTACCAGCGGTCAACGGCCCAGCGCTCCGGGCCGGCGATACTGTCCTCGGCCGTCGGTGGTTGAGAGGAGCGAAACGACAACGGCGCCGACCAGGAGGAATAGAAGCCCTTGTCGTTGATGGCTATGGCCCTTACCGAGTGAATCCCGGTCACGGCGAACGCGTGCGTGCCGTAGATGGTTTCGCCGCTCGGGACGGCGGATGTCGTCGTCCTGCTCCCGTCACCCCAGTCGAACACGTATTTCACCTTTAGGCCGTTGGGGTCGGTCGTCGTGGTGAAGAAGCAGAGCGAATCGCCGTATACGTCGGCCCAGGGCTGAACCGGCGTGAGCGGATACCGCTTGGAACAGCCGGCGAACACGGCGAGCAGGGCGAGCGTGAACGGAACCAGATACTTTATCGCGGCCTCCTTGGTGACCAGGGTATCATCTATGCAAGGTTCTAACTGAAACAGGGGAAGAAGTCAAGGGAGACAGCCGCCGCTTGACATCCGTGCCGGGCTGCCGCATTATGTTCTAGCGGCCAGGGGTATTCTCCGGCCGCAGATTGCGAGGCGAACATGAAGTCACGATTCGTTGTCCTCATCGTTCTGGCAGCGGCTTTGCTGCTCTCCACCGGCGCGGGCTGCGGCAGGAAGCAGTATGCGCCGGTAGTGGACTCGGCCGTGGTCGCGCCGTATTACCCCGACTTTGACAGCGCAAGGCTTACCGTGTGCGCGCACGACCCGGACGGCGACAGCATTCGGCTGCGCGTCGAGTGGGGTGACAACAGCGACACACTCACGGCTCTCTACGCCAGTCCGTGCCGCGCCGAATTGAAGCACGGGTATTCGGATGCAAGTCGGGCCACGGTGATTGTTGCGGCCCTCGACATGAACAACGTCTCCATTCCGGAAACGACGACCGTGCCGGTCGAGCCGTTTGGCATAGTACAGTGGTGGTGGAAGAGCACTGACCCCAACAACGGGGACGTGGGGTTCATCACGTCGCCGGTCGTAGCCAGTGACGGCATCGTCGAGCGCGTGTATGCCGGCTGTGATGACTACAAGTTCTACTCCAGCCGGACCAGTGACCGCAGGGGCGAGAAGAGCGCAACCACCAAAGAGCCCGAGTGTCTATTCAACGGCCATCCCGGCCTCTGCGCCGCCACCGGCCATATCATCGTCGGCAGCGAAGAAGGTGAGCTTTATGCCCTGGAAATCGACGGACTGGCTAAGGCATGGCAGTGGCCGGATAGCGCCTCGGAGCACGGGACCGGCCTCCAGTGGGGTGCGCCGGCGTTCAACGGTAACAGGATCTACATCGGCCACGAAGGCCCCCAGGGCTACGACAGCCTGCTCCTGTTTGAGGATGCCGGTGCGCAGGGTAACCGGGTTGCCGCCTATAGCGTCCACGCCGTGGTGATTGACGCGCCGGTAATCGACGCCGCCGGCAACGTCATCTTCGGCAACGACTCCGGCTACCTCATCAAGATTGACGCCAACCTCAATTCGCCCATCTGGCGCTCCAAACTGCTGCCTAACGGCGAGGTCCACGGCCCGATTATCGGCGGCGACGGGACCATCTATTGCGCCTCCGATTACTTCCATCTCTTTGCGATTGACCCGGCGACCGGCACCGTGAAATCGGGCTGGCCACTGACGCTGAACGGCGACGTGTTTCGACCGGTACTTGGCCAGTCGGCCATCTTCGCCGGCAGCGGCTTCGGCGAGGTTTATTCCATCAATCCGGCAACCGGCGGCATCAACTGGACGGACCTGCTCAGTCCGTACCACGGGTTCAGCACTGCCCCAGTCGTCGCGGCCAATGGCTACGTGTACTTCCAGGACGACGCCGATGTGCTCTACTGTGTGAACCAGGCCGACGGCACGCTCATCTGGTCCTGCAACTGCCCGCTCTACCTCCCACGCGCCGGCGACTCACACCGACCGAGGAGGACGGGGCTGACCGACTACCGCCCGAACCTGTCAATCTGCGCCAACGGTAACATCATCGTTATAGGCGCTGACGCCTGCTACTGCGTCGCCGGCTATCCCGAAGGTCCGCTCGACCCGCTCGCGTCCTGGCCCAAGTGGCAGCACGACTTGTACAACACCGGCAACGTGGACGGAGGAAGGTAGGCGAAGGTGAAATTACGGCTGCGTTCCTTGTCAGTCCTTGCCGCAGCCTTGGCGCTCCTGTGCGCCGGCTGCGACGAGCACGCGCGTCTCGGCGTTTGGATAGTCTCCGGGCCGACCCAGGTCGCCCGCGGCGCCATGGCGACCTACGTCGTAAGAAGCGGGTATAGTGGATTCTTCTCGTCTGGTGGAACACTCCGCTACCGTGTGGAATGGGGCGACAGCATGACCGCGACCAGTGACCCTCGCTCAATTGGTGACACGGTCCTGTTCACTCACGCGTGGCGCAAGTCAGGGACATACACAGTGACGGCTTTGGCCTACGGCATCCCTGATTCGCGTTCGTACCCGCGGTACGTTGTCGTGTCGGATTCCAACGACCCGGTGATTGACTCGGCACAGTTCTACTCCGACTGGCGGCCGGCAGAACTTGTCGCCGTCGCGCACGCCCCGGCCGGTGAGAGCCTCAGGCTTGCCGTAGCGTGGGGCGACGGCCAGAACGAAACGACCGGGTTCCTGCCCAGCCCCTGCCGACTCAGCGCAATTCACCGCTATGCAGACGCCGCGCACGTGCAGGTCGTGGTCAGGGCCCTGGACGAGTCCGGCAGGATGTCATTTCCGGACACTCTCTCGGGCTCGGTCTCGACGTATGGGGAGGTCACAAGCTTCAACCTCGGCGACTACTCCGGCTCGCCGGTCATCGCTCTCAACGGCTCCGATGAAAACGTCTACCTCATCGGTTCAGACGGTTTCTACGGCCTGCGCCCCGGAGGAGCTAAATACATCTGTCTTGGAGCTTTCGTTGGCCATCCTTCGTTCTCCAGTCTGACCGCACACGTCTACATCGGCTCGGACGATGGCCGGCTGCATGCTTTTACCCCGACGCTCGGGCTTGCCTGGAGTTACCCGTCCGACGAATCGATTACCGGCCCGGAGTGGGGGGCGGCCACGGTCAATGGCAGCGCGCTGTATGTGCCGTGCGCGAACGAGAGCATCTACTATCTCATTGACAATGGCGCGTCGGTCATCCGTGGGGCTGTGTTCGGCGCTCAGGCTGCGCTGGTTGACGCCCCGGTGATTGACGCCGGTGGCAACGTCTACTTTGGGACTGACTCAGGTTACCTGTACAAACTGACCAGCAGCCTTTTCTTCCTCTGGCGCGCACGCCTGCAGGCGGGCGGCGTTATTCACGGCCCGGTGCTCGACGCCGACGGCACGGTCTACTGTTCATCAGACTCGAACCGGCTCTTTGCCGTGAACCCGGCCGACGGGTCGGTGAAATGGACTGCGGCGCTGGATGGTGCCGGCCCGCGACCTGTCGTCGGTTCCGACGGCGTCTATGTCGGCACTTCGACCGGCCATTTCTACCGGCTCGACAAGACCACCGGCGCGATAGCCTGGGAGAAGCAATTCGAGGGTGCCGAGTTTGCCTCCTGTCCGATACTCGTCGCCTATAGCGTCTACGCGGTCACGACGAGCGACGTTCTCTACTCTCTCTACCGGCAGGATGGCTCCACTAGCTGGGTCTGCAATTGCCCGAAGTACCTGCCCAGACAGGGTCGCTACAGGCCACTGCATCTGACCGACTACTACCCAAGCCCGACCGTGAACTCGTCCGGCGAGGTGTACGTGGTCGGCTCAGAAGCCCTCTACAAGCTCAACACCTACGGCCAACTCGACGCCGCGTCCCCCTGGCCCAAGTGGCAGCACGACCGCTATAACACCGGCCACGTCGGCGGAGGAAGGTAGATGAACATGAAGTCACGACTTGCGGCTCTCACCGCAGCGGCCGCGACGCTTCTGATTATCGCAGGCGCAAGTTGCCAACGGACGATTAGGCCACCTGTGTTCGTGTCAGTCCCGGAGACTGTCTTTGCCGGTGAAGTCGCGCATCTGCGCCTCGTGACGTACGTGCTCGGCTACCAGAGCACCGGCTACGTCATGGACTGGGGCGATACCGTTGAGACTGACTCCGGCCGGTTCCCGCTCGGCGACACAGGGACCGTCTCCCACGTGTGGTCTGCGCCCGGCGTCAAGCAGGTGCGGGCGCGGGCATTCCCTTTCGCCGACCCGACGCTGCTGACGGACTGGTCTGAACGTGAAACCGTAGTCGTCGTTCCGGGCGGTGAAGGTGCGCCGGTGATAGACACTGTCTTCGTCGACCCGCCGGTCGCGGTAAGAGGCGTGGAAGGGTCCCTAACCGTCGTGGCTCACGACCCAGGCGGCGACAGCATCAGGATAATCCTTGACTGGGGCGACGGCACCGACACGACGACTAACTTCTTTCCCAGCCCATGCAGCGTCGTGGTCGGTCACACATTTGGACAGGTTGAGACCGCCAGGGTTCTCATTATCGCCCAAGACTGGAAGGGTGCGTCGTCATTGCCCGAAACCGTCTCTATCCCGGTCGGCACTGCCGGCGGCGTCAACTGGTGGTGGCAGAGCAGCGACCCCGAGAACCCGGGCGAGCCATGCACGACTTCGCCGCTCATTGTCACCGTCGGCGGCGACGAACGCCTGTTCTTTAGCGACGAGGGCGACGGCAAGTTCTACTCCATCCGTGCTAGCGGCTTTGGGGGTGAGAAGTCAGCGACCACTCGCTGGCCGGGAGGCACTTTCTCCGGCCATCCGGCGTTCTGCGAGGCGACCCAGCACATCATCATCGGCAGCGACGAAGGCGAACTCTACGCCCTGAAGGTCGACGGGCTTGGCAAGGACTGGCATTGGCCGGACAATCCTGAATCGCTACTGACTGGTCTCGAATGGGGCGCACCGGCAATCAAGGGCAACCGGCTCTACGTCCCGCATGAAGACGACAGCCTGTTTCTATTCGAGGACGTCGGCCTACAGGGCAACCGCGTTGCCGCTTACCCGGTCAACGCCTCGGTGGTTGATGCGCCGGTGATTGACGCACAGGGCAACGTCTACTTCGGCACGGACTCGGGCTACCTGTACAAGATGGGCCCGGAACTGGACACCGTGTACTGGCGTACGCGCCTGCTGGCCAACGGCGAGATTCACGGCCCGGTCATCGGCGGTGACGGGGCCGTCTATTGCGCGTCCGACCAGTCCCGCGTCTACGCGATTGACCCAGTGAGCGGAACCCCGCTATGGACCGCAACACTGGACGGCGACGTATCACGCTTGGCCTTGGGCCAGTCGGCCATCTTCGTCGGCAGCGGCTCCGGCCACGTCTATTCCATAGACCCGGCAACCGGTGAAAAGAACTGGGAGAAGCAGCTCACCCTGACCGCAGGGTTCAGTACAACGCCCATCGTCGCGGCTAACGGCTATGTGTACTTTCAGGATGACGACGACGTGCTATACTGCCTGAACCAGGCCGACGGCACCATCATCTGGTACTGCAAGTGCACGGACTACCTGCCGCGCGCAGGTGGCGGCGGTCCACACCGGCCGAGAAAGACACAGTTGTTCGACTACGCGCCGAACCCGACGATTCTGGCCAACGGCAACATCATTGTCTGCGGTGACGATGCACTCTACTGTGTGGCCGGCTATCCCGAAGGTCCACTCGATGGTGCCGCCCCTTGGCCCAAGTGGCAGCATGACGTGTACAACACCGGATACGTGGGCGGAGGAAGGTAGCGAGTAACGGAACCTGAGGGACTGCTTCCGCCTCACGGCGGGTATCGGAAGCTGCGGAGCTTCCAGGCCGCGCAGTTGGTCTACGACGCCACGGTGCTGTTCTGTGACAGATTCGTGGACAAGCGCTCACGCACGCATGACCAGATGGTGCAGGCGGCGCGAAGCGGCGTGCAGAATATCGCGGAGGGCAGCATGGCTTCGGCGACGTCGAAGAGGACAGAGCTGAAGCTGACCGGCGTTGCGCGGGCCAGCCTGGAGGAGTTGCTCCTGGACTTCGAGGATTTCCTGCGCCAGCGCGGGCTCAAGCTCTGGAGCAAAGATGACCCACGCGCTTTGGCAGTGAGGCGGCGCTATCAGTCAGACCGGTCGGACTTGTCGGACAGAGAGGCGCAAGCGCAAGCGAGGAAGCGCAAGCAGAGGCCAAGAATCCGATGCTTGAGCTTGGGCTTGAGCTTGGGTAAGCAGCCCCCGCTGCTGCACCGGCAGATGCAGCAGTTGGAGCAGGCGTTCCTCGCCGAGGGCGGGTTCACCGAGCGGCTGTACCGCGAGCGACGGGCGCGTCGGCAGAACCAGTAGCCACGCGCGCTTGGTTGAAAGCCGCCGCGTGGCGGCTATTCTTTTGCCGTGACTGAACAACATAAGCCGGTCGCCGTTGCCCTGCTTTCCGGCGGGCTGGATTCGACGCTGGCGGCAAAGGTGATTCTGGAGCAGGGTATCACGGTTATCGGTATCAACTTCGCCGGGGCATATTGCCCGCGGCCGCTTGCGGGCAAGAGCCGCGCGGAGAAGGCGGCGGAGAAGCTGGGCATCGAACTCGTGACCCTGCCGATTGACGCGGAGTTCATCGCGATGGTAAAGAACCCGCGACACGGCCGGGGCAGGAACATGAACCCGTGCATTGACTGCCATACGTTGATGATACGCAAGGCGTGGGCATGGGGACAGACCGAGCCGGAATCCAAAACCCAAAACCCAAAACCTAAGAGCCAGAGAGATGAACCACCGATGCACTGTCGGACAGGGGCCTCGGCGGCCAACACGGATAACCGGGCAGATGTCTCCGAGAAAACTATCTGTGTTCATCAGTGTCCATCTGTGGTTAGCTGGTATGACCGAGCGGATTTCGTCATCACCGGCGAGGTGCTGGGGCAGCGGCCGATGTCGCAGAACCGGAACGCGCTTAACACAGTGGCCAGCTGGTCCGGCGTGGGAGAGCGGCTGCTTCGGCCGATGTCGGCGAAACTGCTCAACCCAACTGCGCCTGAGCAGGAGGGCCTGGTTGACCGCGAACGGTTGCTGAACATCGAGGGCAGGCAGCGGAATCGCCAGATGGCGCTGGCCGAGAAGTATGGCATCAAGGACTACCCGTCGCCGGCCGGCGGGTGTCTCTTGACCGAGAAGGTCTATTCGAAGCGGCTGGCCGAGGCGTTCGACCACGGTGAGGATTCGCTTGAGATAGTCGAACTGCTTTCACTGGGCAGGCATTTCCGCCTGCCTTCCGGCGCGCGGTTGGTCGTGGGGCGGGACGAGAGGGAGAACGACGAACTGCTGCGGCGTAAACCGGCGGGCGCGGTCGTGATTGACGCGGGCGATTTGCCGGGACCAGTGGGAATACTCGCGAAGGGATCAAGGGATCAAGGGATCGAGGGATCGAGTGACGAAGCGTTGGCCGCGAGGATTTGCGCGCGGTTCAGCGACAAGCGGAAAGAGAAACTCGCGCGGGTCGTGATTGCGGGCGAGGCGGTTGACGTCGAGCCCGCGAGTGAAGAGGAATCGGCCCGGCTACTGATTGCGTGAAGCAAGCAGGTTGGAGGAGAGATGGCCCGGACAAAGGTTGAGACCCTTGGATACTGCGGGGCGCGGTGCTTGATGTGTTTCGCCTATAAGAGGACCGTGTCCGAGGCGGCGAAGGCGCTGCGGCGCGAGTTGCGCGCGGAGAAGCTGAAGGATTCGTGGAAGGAGTTTCCCTTCCTCGCGGACTACGCGTCGTTCAAGAAGTCGCTGGATGGTCTCGCGGCGCTGCGCTGCACCAAGATGTGCCGGGGCGGCGGCGGGAATCCGTGGTGCAAGATTCGGCGCTGCGCCCAGAAGCGGAAGCTTGCCGGCTGCTGGGAGTGCGAAGATGCCGACGCGTGCAGTAAGCTGCTCCCGGCCTACCGGCCCAACCTCGACAAGATTCGCCGCGTCGGCCTGGACCGTTTTCTGGCAGCACGGCCGCGCGCGTAGGCCATCGGCCGCGACGCGCGTCCGGTAACTGCAAACTGCAAACCGGTCACTGCAAACTGGCCTCTGCTTGACTTGCCTGTGTCCGCTTCTATAGTTTAGCCCGAAGTGCGAATAAAAGAGCTCCAGCTCATCGGTTTCAAGTCTTTCCAGGACAAAGCGACGCTGCGTTTCTCGCCGGGCCTGAACGCGGTCATCGGGCCGAACGGCTGCGGCAAGACCAACATCCTCGACGCATTGCGCTGGGTGCTGGGCGAGCAGTCGTTCACCATGCTCCGCTGCGCGAAGAACGAGGACCTGATATTCGGCGGCACGGCCACGGTAGCGCCGGTGAACTACGCCGAGGTGAAGTTGGTGATGGATGACGTGGAACAGGGGTCAGGGGTCAGGGGTCAGGGTCCAGGGATGACAGAGGTGGAGATACGGCGCAGGTACTTCCGGTCGGGCGAGAGCGAGTACTACCTGAACAAGCAGCCGTGCCGGTTGCGTGACATCCAGGAGGTCTTTTTCTCGGCCGGGGCCGGCACCAAGGCCTATTCGATATTCGACCTGCGCCAGATGCGCGAGATTATCTCCGGCAACATCCGGAAGATGTTCGAGGAGGCGGCGAGCCTGGCGAAGTACAACGACGCCAAGGCCGACTGCCGGCGCAAGCTCGAACTGACCGCGGGCGACCTGATGCGCCTCGATGACATCATCGCTGAGCGCGAGCGGTTCGTGCGCAGCCTGCAGCGGCAGGCCGGCCGGTTGCGGGCGTTCGACAAGCTGAAGACCGAAGAGAAGGGACTGCGGCTGCTGGAATTGAAGGCCGACTACGAGGCGATGCAGCGGGACCTCGGGCGGGCTCAAGCCGACACCGAGGCGCTGGAGCAGGCCGAGGCCGCGCGGGTGGCGGACATCCGGCGGCTGGATGAGGAGCTTAAGATTCAGCGCGGCCGGGTGCGCGACCTGCAGGCGCTGAAGGATGAGCTGGCCGCCAAGGTGCAGGCCCAGCGGCAGGTGTTGTCCGACCTCGAAGGTCGGGACCTGCTGGCGCGGCAGCGGATAGAGTTTCTTGCCAGCGCGACCGGCCAGGCCGAGACCGAGCGCGCCGCGCTGGCGGAGAGCGTGCTCCAGATGGAGCAGACGTTTGAGCAGACTCTTGCTCGACTGGCCGAGGCGAACGAGCGCCAGGCGCGGGCGCAGGAGCAGCTCGAACGCCAGCGGGCGCTGGTGCAGTCGCTCGAGGAGCAACTGTACGGACTGCGCAGCCACGAGACCGCGCTTCGGCAGCAGGTCCAGGAGCGGCAGGAACAGGAGCAGGGCGGCCGGCAGGAACTGGCAAGGCTCGATGCGACGATTGACAACCAGCGCGAGACCGTGGAGCGGCTGGCCGGAGAGGCGAGCGCGGTCCGAGAACGAAGAACGAGGAACGAAGAACAAAGAACGGAAATCGGGCTGAAGGTCGCGGCGGCGGCCGCGGCCATCGAGACGGGCCGGAAACGACTCGAAGCATTGCGCGCCGAGTTCGTCCAGGCCCGGGACGACCGGAACCGGCTGCGCGCGGATGATGCCAGGCTGCGCGAGGAGCGGGCCGGGCTGGAAACCGATTTGGCGGTGCTGCGCGCCGGGATTGCGAGCGAGCAGGCGGAGGTGAGCCGAGCCGCGCTGGCCGAGGCGTTGCGCGGCGAGGCGGGCGCGTTTCTCGACGTGACGTCCGGGTGGGAGCGGGCGTGCGAGGCAGCGCTGTACGCGGTGGTTGATTTTCTGGTCGCAGACCTGCCCGGGCCGGACAAGCTCGGGGAACTGGCCGAGAAGCGCCCGGACCTGCGGTTCGGCTTCCTAGTGGAAGAAAGGGTTCAAGGGTTCAGGGGTTCAGGGGTCCAGGCGGAGGAGCCCGGAGACCTGCCCTCAGACCCGGCCGTCATTGGACCACTGTCGGGGTTTGTGAAGGTGAAGGCGGAGGCGCCGGCCGCGCTGCACGAGCTGGTCAATGGGTGCCTCGTGGCCGCGAGCGCGGGCGAGCTGGGCCGGCTGGCGCAGCAGTTCCCGGGCTGGTCGTTTGTGACGCAGGACGGCGTGTGCCGGTTCTCGGACGGGCGGCTGGTAATTGAAGGGCGCGAGAGCGGGCGGCTGAGCGCGGGGCGGGCGATTCACGACAAGAGCGAGCGGCTCGGCGCGGTCGATGCGGAACTGGTCGGGATTGCGACGAGCGAGGCTGCGTTGGCCCGGCGCCGCGAGGAGCTGGAAAAGGAAATCGGGCAGGTTGAGTTCGAGGTCGGCGAGACCGGGCGGGAGAAGGCTTCGCTCGATGCGTCGCTGGAGCTGATTGCCGCGACCGGCGAAGATATGGGCCGAGACGTGGAACGGCTCAGGGCCGCGCAGTATGCGGCCGCGGCCCAGAAGCGGGCGGTCGAGGAGAAGCGGGCCGCGCTCGCCGCAGCGGGCGGCGAGCTTGAGACCCGGACCCAGGCCGGCACCGGCGCGCTCAAGCAGGCCGAGGAGGAAGCACGCAAACTCGAAGAGCAGGTCAAGGCCGGGCTGGATTTGTCGTCGCAGGCGCTGGCCGAGCTCTCCGACGCGCGGCAGGCCGGATCCCGGCTTGAGGCCGAGAATGCGTTCGCCAAGCGCCAGATTGACGACGGCCGGCGCCGGCTGCACGAGTACGCGGCGGCAGCGGAGCGCAACCGCGATGAGAGCGCGGGGCTGGAGAAGGAAATCGGCGACCGGGCCGCGGAGATTGAGCAGGCGCGTTCCATCCTGACCGACCTTGACGCGGAAACCGGGAAGCTGCACATCGGCGAACTGGCACGGGCCGAGGAGGCGCTGGAGGCCAACCTCGCCGAACTGCGCCAGTCGCAGGAGCGAAACCAGAACGTCTTGATGGAGCAACGGCTGAAGCTGTACGAGCTGAACCAGCGGTTTGCCGCCATCAGCGAAGAGGCGAAGTCGAGCTATGGAACCGACATCGCCGCGTTCCAGCCCGAGGCGGCGGAGGGCGCCGAGGAACGGCTGGCACAAGTGCGGCAGCGGCTCGAAGCGCTCGGGCAGGTGAACCCGCTGGCCGCGCAGGAGTACGCGCAGGAGAAGTCGGACCTGGAGAAACTGACGGTCCAGCGCGAGGACGTAGCCGCGGCCAAGGTGAACCTCGAAAGCACCCTGACCGAGATTGACCGGCACGCGCAGGAGCAATTCGCCGTGACCTACAGCGAGGTGCGCGGCCACTTCCGCGAGATATTCCAGGCCCTGTTCCTCGAGGGCGAGGCGGACCTGGTGATGACGAACGAAGCCAACCCGCTGGAATCGGAAATCGGCATCATCGCCAAGCCGAGAGGCAAGACCCCAAAGCGGCTCGAACAGCTCTCCGACGGCGAGAAGGCGCTGCTCGCGGTGTCACTGTTGTTCGCGTTCTACCGGGTGAAGCCCGCGCCGTTCTGTTTTCTCGACGAGGTGGACGCGCCGCTGGACGACGCCAACGTCGGCCGGTTCGCCGACTATCTCAAGGGGATATCGGACAAGACCCAGGTGGTCATCATTACGCATAACCGGCTGTCCGTCGAGCGCGCCGACGTCGTGTTCGGCGTCACCGCGGAGCAGCCCGGCATCTCGACGCTCGTGTCGGTCAGCCTGGCTGAATACCGCCGGCAGGCACAGCCGCCGACTGCGAGCTAGTCCGTGAATCCATTCGCTAGAATCGGGGCCGGCTTCAAGAAGCTGGCGAGCGGCCTTTCCAAGACCCGCCAGGTGTTCCAGCGGCTGCTGGTCGCGGCCAATACCGAGGAACTGGAAGAGGCTTTGCTCGCCGCCGATGTCGGGGTCAAGGCTACTGAAATCCTGGTAGACAAGGTGAAGCGTGCGTCCGGCGACCGGCGCCTGGTCCTTGAAGCTGAAATCGCCCGCCTGCTTTCCCCACCCCAATCCCTAGCCCCCAGTCCCCAATTCCCTCCTTTGGTGGTCATGATTGTCGGCGTGAACGGGTCGGGCAAAACCACGACCGTGGGCAAGCTCTGCCGGCTGTTTGCCGACCAGGGGCAGCGGGTGGTTGTTGCCGCGGCAGATACGTATCGTGACGCTGCGGCCGAGCAACTCGGGATTTGGGCAACGCGCGCCGGGGTCGAGATTGTCTCGTCCGTACAGGGGCAGGACGCGGCCGCGGTTGCGTTCGACGCGATTCAGAAGGCGGCGCTGAAGAAGATGGATGTCGTGCTGGTTGATACCGCGGGCCGGCTCCACACGCGCAAGGACCTGATGGACGAGGCCGTGAAGATAAAGCGGGTCTGCGCCAAAGTGAAGGCCGGGGCCCCGGACGAGGTCTGGCTGGTGCTCGACGCAACCGTGGGGCAGAACGGCCTGCGTCAGGCCGCGGCGTTCAACGAGCAACTCGGGCTGACCGGCCTCGTCGTCACCAAACTCGACGGCACGGCCAAGGGCGGGGTGCTGATTCCGATTGTCATGGAACTGGGCGTGCCCGTGAAGTTCATCGGTACCGGCGAGACTCTCGAAGACATCGAGCCGTTTGAGCCGGAAGCCTACGCGAAGGCGCTGTTTGAGGAGTGAGGAGTAGGTAGTAGGTAGGAGATAGTAGGTAGGACGAGGAGTGTCCCTCCTACCTCCCACCTCCTACCTTCTACCTTCTACCTCCTACCTCCTACCTCCTACCTCCTACCTGCTAACTCTCGTCGGTTTTCTCCGGCGGC
>CAIVTL010000279.1 GCA_903908785.1 Caldifarciminota bacterium
GTCGTCAATACGGACCCGAGCCAGTCCTTGCTTGAAGGACTCGGCATCGCTGAATTGCGGGTTGATGGCGAACTTGCCGATCTTGTCAATGTAGCCACACCTGTCGCCAATCCAGACTAGTGCTAACCCTTCGGAGAAAGGCTGGGCTTTGGCGAACTGCGGGTAGACTACGACCTTTCCGGTCTTGTCCATGAAGCCCCACTCGTCGTTGACCTCTACTTGAACTAGTCCTTCTGAGAAGACCCCAACGTCCTCAAATTGTGGGTTGCCGACAAACTTGCCGGCCTTGTCTATGAAGCCATACCTGTCGCCGTCCTCGACGTTTCCCCAGGCGCCGATCTTGACCTTCGCCAGACCTCCGACGAAAGGTCCGGTGCAACCGAACTGCGGGGTGATTACGATCCTGCCAGTCTTGTTTATGAACCCCCATTTCTTGCCAACTAGGACCGCTGCCAGCCCCTCAGAGAAACTGCTCGCATCGTCGAACTGCGGGTTGATGACGAACTTTCCGGTCACGTCTATGAAGCCCGATTTATGGTCAATCTTGACTTCTGCCAGTCCGTCGGAGACTGACTCGGCAAAATCGAACTGCGGGTTGATGACAAACTTGCCGGTCCTGTCGACGTAGCCGTATTTGTTTCCTTGGGCTGAGGGGTACAGTCCGGCCTTCGAATTCTCCGTCGTCTTGTTCTGTCCAACCTTGCTGCAGCCACTCATGGCGGCGACTGAAAGACAAAGGGATAGCAGAACTACTGGAGGTGGTCGCAGGTACACAACAAGCGATTCCATTCCCGTCAAGGCTGAGGGTTCGAATGCCATCGCGGAATTGTAGTCAGGGTGGGCGTGGATGCTAAGGCGGTAGGGACGTGGGCTCATGGCTTGTGGCTCCGACGGCGGGGCGGCTTGGTCGCCGGCTTGTCGCGAGCGAGAAGAGTGGCCGGCCCTGTCCTAGCCTCGATAATCCTGTCTGCTTCTTTCTCCACGAAAGCTAGGTATTCACGCATGCCCATCCGCTTCGCCTGTGCCGCAAGCTCCGCCTTGACCCGCCAGACTTCTTCCTGCCAGTCCCCGGCGCATCCATTGTCACGCTTCATAGACGACAACCTCCACGCGGAGTTGGGAGCCGTGGTGCATCGGTTCAGCATAGCAGGCTCTGGACGGTTGTCAATCGGCGGGATTCCAAAGGTCTTCGCCGCACATCGTGCTTTTGCCCGTGCCGAGGATTCGTGTTTCTCTGCGCTGAATCGGCTCACAGGCCGAGGCAGCGGCGGACGGCGTCCTCGACTCTGAGCATGACGTCGTCCGACATGTGGCCCGCGGGCTTGTCCGGAAAGCGCTTGGGGTCAAGCGACCGAAGCTGAAAGCAGAGGAAGATGGTTTCCATGGTCAGTCCGGTCTTGCCGGCCGGGGCGCGTACGTTCACCGGGTAGTCCCGGGCTATGTTCTCGCCCTTGGTGCCAACGACGACCGTTACCACGAGTGGTTGTGCGTTTACCTCGTCAACCGATAGTACAAGCACGGGGCGTTGCCCGGCCTGCTCGTGCCCGATCGTTGGGTTCAGGTTGACGAAGTAGATGTCCCCGCGATGTATGGGCATCAGTTTCTTGTAAGCCCGTCAGACTCGGCGGAAGTGAATTCTCGGTCTATCGTCTGAAGCTCTGACTGAATGTCGCCGTCACGGGCCATGATGGCAAGTTCGGACCCGAATGGTCCGCCTTCCTGTTCTTCCTGCCCGGCCACGCGTGCGCGCAGGCGATGGGCCAGGTCTTCGAGCAGACGTAACTGGTCTGCCGGAGAGAGTCGGGCGATGAGGTTTTCCAGTTCAGGCAGTGTATGGACGGACACGTTGCTCCTTTGTTTCCGGCCAAGGACGTCGCGCCGGATTCTCTGCCCTGCAGTCTGTTTGCAGCCGGGACACCGGCCGTCATTCCGTCAAGGACAGGATAGCAGCCACGCCCCGGATTGTCAAACGGCGGAGAGACGGCCAAGGGCCGAACGCCGGGATGACGCTCCCGCAGTCGCAGCGCAGCCGCCCGGTGATGGCCGGGCGGCTGCCGTTGGGTTGCTGAGAGATTCCTCCGCGCGGGGCTGCGCCCCTTGGTCGGAATGACAGCGCGGACGCTACGGCTTGGGCTCGTTGATGCTGAAGTTCTCGAAGCGAATCGCGACGAGGACGTCGTGGTTCAGACTTCTCGCCGTCCATTTATCCACTAAGACCTTGGCCTCAATCGCCATGCTCTCGCCGCTGATGTTCTTCTTCGTCAGCTTGAAGAGTTGACGCGCGAAACTGAGGTAGGGGACGTAGTTGATGGTGTTGACTCCCCGGGCGTTGAGAGTCTGCTTTACGTCGGTCTCCATTGCACTGAGAGCAGTGGTCGCGGCTTCGTAGCGCGCCCTCATGTCCTCGTGGATGGAGTCGAGGGTAGCCTTGGTCCGTTCCGGTGTGCACTTAGCCTGCCACCGGGCGATGCGTCTTACTGCGTCAGACATTGTGATGCTCCTTCGGTCCGGTCCTCTGCAACAGACTTGCAACTACCCTCAGGCTGAGACCTAACCCAAGCCTGACAAGGCAGATGCTTGCAGGCGTCAGGCAGCGGCTTGCAGGAGTCCTGTCTAATCGTCTTCTCTAACTTAGACGCTCATCCTAGCCAAAGGAATCATCACGGCCTAAGTGTCGGAATCACAGAATGTTGCGCAGCCAGAAATACGGCCTGGGATTTGCACCATTGTTCCATAGGTCGTCCAGGAGGTCGTGTAGGGGACCGTCTAGGGGACGGTCTCCGGGGTCGTTCTGGAAGTCATCCTGAAGACGAACTCCGAGGTGGTCTCTTGAGTCGTCTGCAGGACTGTCTCGGAGGTCGTCATTGGGGTAATCCCTTGAATCGTCTGAGGATAGGTCTCTGGGGTCATCGTCAGGGTCGTCTACGCGGTCGTCTTGCATGTCGTCCCTGTGGTCGTCTCCTGAATCGTCTCCAATGTCGTCCTTGGAATCGTCCTGACGACGATCTCCGGGACGATCTTCGGGGCAATCCTTGGGACGAACTACGAGACCGTAATACCAGCCATAGTCAGCGCTTTGGGTCGCGGGCCGGGGCGCGGGCTGTGCGGTTGGCTCTCGGCCGTACTTTGGCACGGTCTTCTTCCGATGCTGGGTCAAGCCCTTTCGGTAGTTCGCTGGACGGTTCTCTGGCGGTGGTCTTGGATGTATCCAAGGCCGGGGTTCTGATCTGCTTCCGGTTTTGTTCCCCGTCCGGTTGCCGGTACGGTTTTCTGACCGATTGCGGGTCGGGCCGCGACACCGGCAGTCTGACCGGCAGCGGTTGCCGTTGCCGGTTCGGTCCCGGTGCGAGTCCTGACGGGCGTTCGGTTCTAGCGGGTCGGCGCGACTACGATGAGGGGCTGGACAAAGGCACTGACGCCCGTGGTAGCGTGCGTCAGCGCTATACTAGCGACCGGCCCGGGGGTGTCTTACTTGCCGCCTTTTGCGGGCTTGGGGCTGACCGGCTCTAGTTTCACGTATTTGGCGGAGACCTCCGCCATCAGGTAGAGCCCTCAGCAGGCGTCCTTGCCGGAGCAGAACGACTGCAAGCTGACGCGCAGGCGTTTGACCTTGGCGGCATCAACCCCTTTCAGGTTGGCGCGGAGTTCCTCGCCGAGGTTCAGGTTGTAGTCCTGCCACCTGCCGGTGTCGGCCACGGCAATCAGGTGGAGCGTGTTCGAGGCTTTCTCCGGCGGAGTGCCGGACGCGTTGTAGATTCTTGTCTCGCCCAGTTGCCGGCCGTCGCCGTCGAGGAAGCCGAGCATGACCGCGGCGGTCGCGTAGTAGTTGGGTTTGGTGACTTGCGAGGAGAACCGCGCGCGGGTCGAGAAAACGAGGTTGGTCGTCGCCAGTCTAACGTCCTGCATGAGCGTGGCATTGCCGCACATCTCTTTGAGAACGACCGCGCCGTTCTCCTTCGTGGCGGTGATGCTGTGCCCGCCGAGGATGTCGCTGGCTGGAGTTGCCCAGCCCTGGGGCAGCGGCTTCGAGAAGTCGCCGTTGGCCAGGGATTCGCTGAGCGGAATCTCGGCCACGGCCGCGTGGGCCACGGGACCACACAGGCCGAGACCGATAAGCAGTAGTGTTGCGATGTGTCCAGACTTCATACGAGACTGTAAGGCGCGCGGTGTCCCAAGTCAAGCGCCGCAACTCCGTCCGCAACTCCGTCCGAGGACCGGGAAGTGACTTCACCGCGACAATGCGCGCCCAAGGACAAAGTAGTAAGGACAAAGGACAAAGGAACCGGGAAAGGACAAAGTGGAAAGTCGGAGACGCGTTCGGCCTTACTACTTTCTCCTTGCTTAGTCCCTAGTCCTTTGTCCTTTGTACTTCCGCCCCGCGGGTTCAGGTGCGCTCTTGTTGACTCCTGTCAAGAGTCTGGTATCTTCTGGAATCGTAACAGCTTCGACGTCGGGCGACCGGATGGTGATTCTTGGCTCCGGCGGAGCCAGAATCGTCGTTGCGAAGCAGCTCAGAGCGTCGGGCGGCATCTGGTTCTCGCTGGGCGGCACGCAGTTTCTGCTTGACCCGGGACCCGGTGCGCTGGTGAAGATGACCGGTTCAAGGCACCGGCTGGACCCGACCAAGCTCGCCGGGATTCTGCTCTCGCACCGACACCTGGACCATTCCGGGGACGTGAACAACATGATTGAGGCGATGACGATGGGCGGGACCGAGCCGCGGGGAACCCTGTTCGCGCCGTCGGACGCGTTGGAGGGCGATGACCCGGTTGTGCTCAAGTACGTGCGCCCGTTCCTGAAGCAGCTAGTCACGCTCAAGGAAGGCGGGTCCTATGAGCTTGGCTCGGTCAGGTTCTCATGCCCGGTCAGGCATCAGCACCGGGGCGAGGTTTATGGGTTCAGGTTTGAGACAGGTCGAAGTCAGAAGCCAGAAGCTAGGTGTCAGAAGTCAGAAGTGCAAACCGGATTGAAGGAAGAGAACTCGGAGCGGACGGAGCCCGGCCTGACGGTGTCGTACATCGCGGATACCCGGTATTTCCCGGAACTGGCCGAGCACTACCGGGCAGACGTGGTGATAATGAACGTGGTGCGGCTGGAGCCTTCAAACCTCGACCACTTGCACGCGCCGGACGCGGAGGAACTGGTCAAAGCAATCAGGCCGAAGCTGACGGTGCTCAGTCATTTCGGGATGAAGATGCTCGCGGCCCGGCCGTGGGTGATTGCGCGGGAGATGAGCGAGCGGACCCGGTGCCAGGTCGTGGCGGCAACCGATGGAATGCTGGTCGACCTGGAGCCGTACGAAGCGAAGAATCACAAATCACAAATCACAAGCACCAACGAGGAGATCCGGCTTTCGGGACAGTCCCCGTCGGAGAACCTCGGGTACAGTCCCCGCGGAGGTGCGGAGTGAGCGCGGGGCGGCGGGTGAGGTTGCTGCCGGAGGAGACCGTGCGGCGGATTGCCGCGGGCGAGGTGATTGTCCGGCCCGCCAATGCCGTGAAGGAGTTGATTGAGAACTCGCTTGATGCCGGCGCGACCGACATCCGGGTCGAGATTAAGCTCGGCGGGAAGAACCTGATAAGGGTGAGCGACAATGGTTGCGGCATGACGCGCGAGGATGTCAGGTTGGCGGTGGCGCGGCACGCGACCAGCAAGATTGACACGGCCGAAGACCTGACCCGGATTACGAGCTACGGGTTCCGGGGTGAGGCGCTGGCATCGATTGCCGCGGTCACCCGCCTGACCGTGGAGACGAACACGGACGAGTCCGGCCCAGGCACAGGGCTCGAGATTGAGGGCGGGGAAACTAAGGGAATCAGCGAGATTGTTCGGCCTCGGGGTACGACCATCACCGGCCGGATGCTCTTCTACAACCTGCCCGTGCGCCGGGCGTTTATGAAGTCCGACAATTATGAGGCACGGTTGGTGGTGGAGAACGTGCGGAACTACGCGATTGCCTATCCCGGCGTCGGGTTCACGGTCGTGTCCAACGAGCGGGAGGTAATGCGGCTGGGGCCGGCCGGGAGCGTCAAGGAACGGCTCAAGGCCCTGTTCGAGAAGCGGGTAGTCGAGGGTTTGGTCGAGACGAAGGTCGACAACCCGCTGCTCTCGCTTTCCGGGTTCCTCGGCGACCCGACCCGGTCGCGGAGCTTCTACGAGGTGCAGGCGATATTCATGAACAAGCGGCCGGTACGGAACCCGACCGTGGTGCGGGCGGTGTACGAAGGCTACGGTCCGGTGCTCACTGGAAACAACCCCGACTTCGTGCTGTTCATCGAGACCGACCCATCGCGCCTGGACGTGAATCTGCATCCGACCAAGCAGGAGGTCAGGTTCGCCGACGAGCGGTTCCTGTTCGACTTCGTGTCCGAGGCGGTGCGCCAGGGTTTGGGAATCCAGCGCGGCAAGGAAACCGCGGACGCCGACTTCCTCTACCAGCGCGGATTCGTGCCCGAGGACGCCGCGCCGCAGGAGTTCTGGCAGTTGCATAACACTTACATCCTCGCTCAGGTCACGTCCGGCTACGTGATTGTTGACCAGCACGCGGCCCACGAGCGGATACTGTTCGAGGAGGTAATGAAGGGCAGGGAAGACGTCGCGCCGCAGGGCCTCCTGTTCCCGATTACGCTCGAACTGAGCGCCGAGGAGTTCGAAGCCTACGAGCGGGCCAAGGACCGGCTGGCGAAGATGGGCGTGGAAGTCGTTCCGTACAGCGGCCGCACTGTGGCGGTGGAGACGGTTCCCGCCGGCTCGTTCATGGGCAAGGACGAGGTGCGGGAGTTGTTCGCCGACCTCGCGAAGGTGAAACCGGGCGACGTCGGAATCGGGACCGAGCTGGCCAAGGTCGTCGCCTGCAAGGGCGCGGTCAAGGCCGGCCAGCGGCTGACCTCACCGGAGATGGAGTCTATCATCAACCGGCTTTTCGCCTGCAAGGAACCGTATTTCTGCCCGCACGGACGGCCGGCGATAATCAAGATTACCGTCGAGGACCTGGAACGTCGCTTCGGCCGCACCTAGGCGGTCATGAGTTACGAGTTGCGGGTTACGAATTACGAGTGAGCGGAACCGGAGTCCGGATGTGAACTCGACTCTCGACACTGGACACGCGCTACACCGCGTTCTCGTGCTCTGCGGGCCAACTGGGGTTGGCAAGACCGAGATTGCGGTCGAACTCGCGCGGAAGTTCAAGTCGGAAATCATCTCGGCCGATTCGCGGCAGGTCTATTCGTGGCTGGACATCGGGACGGCCAAGCCCGGGCCGGAATTGCGGCAGGAACTGGGCATCCATATGGTTGACATGGTCGAGCCGAACCGGGTTTATTCGGCGGCCGACTTTGCGCGCGACGCACTGGCCGTCATGAGGCGCTTGCAGCGAGAGGGGAAGCGTTTCATGGTCGCGGGCGGCTCCGGCATGTACCTGAAGGCGCTGTTCGAGCCGTTCTTCGAAGCGCCGAAGCCCGATGCGGCCCTGCGACAGCGGTTGGAGGCCGAGTCGTCGTTGGTTCTACACGACCGCCTCAAGCAGGTTGACCCGGAGCGGGCAGCCAGGCTGCACCCGAACGACCGGCAGCGGGTGATACGGGCACTGGAGGTCTTCGAGGCCACCGGCAAGACCATGACGGAACTGAGCACAGCGGCAAAGGCCAAGACCGACTTTGAGCCGGTGTACGCGGTGGTGGCCATGAAGCGCGAGGCGCTGTGCCAGGCGCTTGACGCCCGGTTCGACGCGATGATGCGGGCCGGGCTGCTGGATGAAGTGAAACGGCTGAAGGATACGGGGTTCGGCCGCGACACTTACGTCGCCAATGCTTACGGCTATGCCGAACTGCTGCGTCATCTCGACGGCGAGTTGACGTTGGAGCAGGCGGTTGCCGAGGCCAAGGCCAAGACCCGGGCATATGCCAAGCGCCAGGTGACGTGGTTCCGCTCGCTCAAGGACGCGCACTGGTTCGAGTGCACGGATGCCACAGAGGCGGTGACGCTGGTCGAACCGTTGCTGAGGCAAGTGCTGGTCGGGTGAAGCACCAAATCCCAAATCACAAA
>CAIVTL010000280.1 GCA_903908785.1 Caldifarciminota bacterium
ACTATCCTGCTCTCTCTCTCTCTCTCTCTGCGAGACCCCTGCAGGATTCTGCTTGACAGGCCGGGCTGGGGGTGTAAAATCCACCCGCTGTCGCCGGACAGGCGGCACGTGGGCAACCGTTAGTCTGGTGCGACAGGCGTCAATAGCCGTTAGGCGTTTGGAGTAGCACCGGAGGCAGTAATGATGAGTCGATTCAACGACCGTGACTCGTGCGTTCGTGGTAACCCGCATAACAACCGGGCCGTTCGGCTTGCAGCCGTACTGCTGGCAGTTTGCTGCTGGCTGTCGGCGGCTAGCGGACAATGGATCGAGAAGACGCTTTACCTGCCGGACTCGCTGTGCGGCGTCACGGCTCCGAGCTTGGTCGCCTACAACAGCGTGGACAACAAAGTCTACGTGACCGGCAAATATGGCGAGTTCACCCGCAATGGCAGGGACTGCTGGATAGTCGTGATGGACGGCGCGACAAACCAACGAATCGCCCGAATCGCCGTCCCGTCGGAGGTAGGTTCTCTAGAGTACAACGCCACTGACAACAAGATATACGCCGCGAGCTTTGTAGATTCGGGCCTCACCGTGATAGACGGGTCGGCCGACACGGTCCTGCGCCAGCTCTGGCTCAAGAGCAAAGTCACCGGTCTGCACTGGGAACAGGCATTGGACAAGCTGTACTGCGGCCATGGCGGCGACTCAACCATCTCCGTCCTGAATGCTTCCGCCGATACAGTCACCTCTACGATCCGAACCCCGTGCGCGCCGAAGGTGTACCTCAGTTCGTCCGAGTTCGGCAAGCTGTACTGCGGGAACTCCAACTCGCAGCACTTGGCCGTCATTGACTACACCGCTGATACGGTTGTCAAAGACCTATCGCTGGGCAACCACACCGCGGCCATGTGCTTCGACTCCACGCGTCAGCGGGTCTTCAGCGTCGGGGGCAGGGGAGTCTCTGCGGTTGATGCGGCCGGGGATAGCGTTATCATTGCCAGGCAGATACTCACCGGAAACCAGAACAACCGCGACGTTGCGCTCGGTGCCAACGGTGCCAAACTGTACTGCGATATTGAAGACAGCCTGATCGTACTCGACCCCGTGACCCTTGACCGGACTGGCGGGGTCAGAATTGGCGGCGGCTACCCGTCATTCATGTGTCGTGACCCGGGTACGGACAGGTTGTTCTGCGTCGATGGACGCAACGACCGGGTTAGCGTCGTGGACTGCGCGACAGACAGCATCTCGGCCTCGCTGCGAACGGGCATCGTTCCGCTTGCGTTGTGCTTCGACTCGGACGCGAGCAAGGCATTCTGCGTGAACAGCGGGTCCGACGACGTGACCGTGATAGACTGCGTAACGGACTCAGTTGTTGCCCTGACGGCTGTGGGCAGCCGCCCCACATCGCTCTATTACCACCGGACGCGCGGCGAACTCTATTGTGCGGACTCCACCGATGGTCTAGTTTCCGTCATCAGCGGGCAGGAGAACCGCGTGGTGAAGAACGTATGGGTGGGATATGGCGTAACCGGCCTCTGCCCCATCGCCGATGGTGCGAAGCTCTACTGCCTGGTTCCTTCCGAGAGCGCCGTCGCCGCGATAGATTGCGCCACCGATTCGGTCGTTGCCAGGATACGGATGGACACGGTGCCTCTGTATTTGTGCTACGTGCCGCAGCACAACCGACTCTACTGCGGCATTGTGCTCAGTAACACCGGTTCTCTGGCCGTAATAGACTGTGCGTCCGACTCCGTGGTCATGAGACTCAGCCTGCAACGGCCGCCGCGCTCCCTCACCTACAACTCAGTAGATGACAGGCTCTACTGCGGGGCCGGCGAGTTCAGTGACGTAGAAGTCATCAGTTGCGCGAGCGACAGCTCGCTCGGGTTGGTTACCGGCGTTCGTTCCCAGATATCGAGCTTCTACAGCGCCAGTTACAACAAGCTGTACTTCCCGTGCAGCATTCGGCTGAACGTCGTAGACGGAGCGGCCGATACCGTGCTGGCCGTCAAGACGGCGTTGGAGGGCAACGTCGAGGGCTCGATGTGCCTAAGCACCGCCCAGTCGAAACTCTACGTACCATTCTTCTGGGAAGCCATCGGCTCGATGCTGATAATAGACGTCGCGACCGATAGCCTGCTGAAGACCATGGCGGCCGAGAGCAGTTGGGCCGTCTGCTACGACTCCATCAACAACAAGGTATACGTAAGCGACGGAGGCAACTTCGGGGCGGTCAAGGTGATTGACTGCGTGAGCGACTTGGTCACGACCAGGATACCAGTCGGGCTGACGCCGCACGCCATCGCCTGGAACCCGAATGAGAACCGGACATACGTCATCAACAGTTGGAGTGGAAGCATCTCAGTGCTCAAAGACTCGTTCTCCTCGGGCATCGGCGCGCGCACCGTCCTGCCCGCCAAATCGAAGCCGCTTGCCACCGTGATTCGTTCCGTTCTCACACTTCCCGAAGCGGTGAGCGGCAAGCGGTCGGCGGGCAGCGCGCAGTTGCTGGACATTTCGGGCCGCAAGGTCCTTACCTTGCACCCAGGTGCGAATGACGTTCGTTCGCTCGCGCCCGGAGTTTACTTTATCCGGGAGCGGTTGGCGGTAGGCGGTGAGCGGTCAGCGGTCTACAAAGTCGTGATTGCGAGGTAAGGAGGCAATGTGAAACTCACGGTTGCGCTGTTCGTCATGTGCTGCATGCTGTATGCCCCGGCCAACAGCCAGGTTCTCGAAACCGTAATCAGGCTGCCCGACACCCTTGGGCCACTCAACGGACCCTACCACCTAGCCTGCACCGACGACCCAGCTTTCCCGCGTCTGTACATCGGCGGCGAGAGCGACAGCGGCGGCGTGATTGTGGCCGACGCAATCACCTGTAAGAGGCTGGCTCGAATCCCAACCGGCCGGGTGAGGACGCTCTGCTATGTGCAGCCTCACCGTAAGCTCTATGTCGGCAGGCCCGGCTTTGCTGATTCGGTCTGGGTCGTCGACTGCGCAACGAATCAGATAGTTGCGACGGTCCCCGTTCCCGGCCCGGTCGCGGCCATGCTGTACGACGGCCGAAACGACCGGCTGTATTGTGGAGGCACCACGACATCCGTGATTGACTGTGCCGCCGACACCGTGACGAGCACCATCCCGGTCATGGCTTCCGTTTTCGCACTGAACTCCGCCGATAACAAGATATACTGCGGGAACTCCTATGGTACGCTGGCAGTGGTTGACTGCTACGGTGATAGCGTCATCGCCTCCATACCCAGGATAGCTGCGGGCACTGGAGCACTCCAATACAACAAGACCGCCAAGAAGATATATGCCGTCTCCGGCGACACGCTTTTTGCCGTTGACGCTCGGTACGACAGTGTCGTCGCAGCGCTCGGTTTCGCCGGCCTGACCTCGGAGTTGGCTTGCGACGAGCAGCGGAATCGAGTCTACTGCGTATATACCGGCCACGTGGCAAGCATCGACTGTACAGGCGACTCGGTTCTCATCTCCATCAGCGCGGGTCCAGCCCACATGGCATGTAACGCCGCGCGTGACCTGCTGTACCTGACCTATGATAGCTTCACGCCGGAACTCGACGTGCTCAATGGAACAACCGGTCAGTTTGTCGCGCTTGCCTGGCTGGACGGACAATCGTCCGGTATGAGCTGGAGCCCGGGGCTCGATCGGTTGTACTGCTTTCCTCACCTGGGGAATTGTCTGCTCGCCGTGGTAGGTGGAGCGAGCAACGGTGTTGTGGGTGTTGTGCCACTGCTGATGAGGGTAGACGAGTTGTGCCTGGACTCGACCGAGAACACACTCTATTTCCTTTACTCGTCGAGTGCCGGCTGCATCGGCGCGGCGGATTGCTCCCGGAACGTCGTCACGTCATACATGTATGCGGGTGCATACCCAATGGCTATCTGTTACGGCCCGAATAACGGCCGGCTGTACTGCGGCACGTACGCAGGGCCCAGCGTGCCGGGCGGCGTTTCGGTTTTCGACTGCTCCGCGGACACGTTCGTCAAGAGAATCCCGACGAGCAATTCAGCCGAGATACTCAGGCTCCATCCGGCGCTCAACAAACTATACGTGGCCTCGTCCTACGCCCCCGACATCTTCGAAGTCATCGACTGCGGCTTGGAAAGCATCGTAGGGAGGATACCCCTGCCCGGGGTCTACCAGAAGCAGGTTCTGCTCGTGCCGGAGCGCAACAGGCTGGTTTATCTTGGAGCCGGCTACGCCGCGACCTTCGACTGTTTGGGGGATACCGTCATTGCGGACACCATGGCTTCGCTCGGCGGGGAGGATGCCTGCTATAGCTCGGAAGATCGCAAGGTCTTTGCTTCCTATTGGGAGAGTTCGCTGAAGATTATCGACATCGACAACCCCGCGCAAGTAGAGACCCTGCCGGGGAGGCTCTCCGCAAACAGTGTGCGATTCTTCTACGTCCCCAAGGCTCACAAGGTCTACTGGTGTCATAACTACGAGGGTTATCCTGGCAATTCAATCTTCCGCGTTATCGACAGCAGAACCAATATCGTGGTTGATTCGTTCTGGGCGGGGCGGCAGGTCGATGGCATGTGCCTCGACCACACGGGGGACTACGTCTATTGCGTCGCCCGTGAGGATTCAGCTGTGCTTGTGCTGGATACGCGGGCTGACAGCGTCGTCGCCACGTTGGGGTTGCCCTCGATGCCAAGGTGGGCTCCTGTCCTGAACACGCAAACCAATCGTATCTATGTAGCACAGTGGGACGTGAGCGACGGGATTCCCGTGATCAAGGACAGCATGGTCGTCGGGCTAGCGGACCTGAAACCTAGACTGCGGTTCCCAGAGGCACTTCCAACCGTCATCAGCCGGGACGTCCCGCTGCGCATCACGGCCGTCGCGATGCTCTACGACCCCTCCGGGCGCAGGGTCGCAGTCCTGTGGCATGGTTTGAACGACATCAGCCGTGTTGCACCTGGCGTCTACTTCATGCGGGAAGTGCCCGCGCAGGCTCAAGCTCAAGCGCAAGCTGTCAGGAAGGTCGTGATAACGAGATGACGGGGGACAGGCATCCGCGCGAAAGGCTGAATGAAAAGGAGGCGCTTATGAGCTGACTATCGGCCTACTCTGGCAGAGAACAATAGGGCAGCCCTGCCGTCGGCCAAGACAAACAGGTTCTCAGGACTTACGTCCTGGTGCTGCCCTTATTACAAATATAGCACTGGCGTAACCGCCAGTCAAACGAAAGGACAAAAACAATGAGAAGGATGAGTTCCTTCAAGCTTGCTGCGCTCGTGCTCTGCGCGGTGGCAAGCTCAGCATTCGGTTACTGGCACTGGCGTAGCCTCGAGCCGCTCCAGGGCACAAACACCTATCACGAGAACTACTATCTCACCTCGAACAGCGGTTCGCATGCCGTCGCAATGACGGAATACTACGACGACAACAGCGACTTAAGGGCCTGGACAGACATCGTGGCAGAGAAGCTCTGGGATGGCTTCGAGCCTGGTGGGTCCATGCACATACATGAGTACTACGACGTAGGCTGGCCAGACTTCAGGCACTGGTTGTTCAACGGGGATTACTGGCCCATCTATCCTCAGGAGCCACCCGAAAACACTGGGCCGTTTACGGCGGTCAACTGCCATGTAGCCAACAACTTCTACAAGAAGGCATTCACTTGGGGCAGCATCCATCCGGGAGCCGAGCCACACGAGGACTATCTGCCGGAGGGGATGGTCAACGGCACCGATAACGACCAGCAGGACCCAGATGATCTTTGGGACAATCTGCAATGGCTTACCTTGGGTATAGACTCCATTGCCAGCGACAGCGGGGTCGCGGTGGCACTATTCCGGGGTGGCGATGCCTTTCTGCATGGGTGCGTCGTGTGGGTCCGCTGGGATGAATCGGAAGAGCATTACACGCTGACAACCAATCGTACCACTAATGGAGGTCAGTTCTGGCGCCCCAACGGCGGCACGGACATTCAGTCGACCCCTGACGCGGTTCCAAGGCTGTCACATCCCTCAATCGCGACCAATGACCAAAGTGGAACCGACGCGTATCTGGCCTACGATAACTGGGATGGCAACGACCACATAGTGCAGTTCAGGTCGGCAGTCCGCGGCGAAGACGAAGACCCCTGGACGTGGAGTGAAGCGGCGACCTTAATGGATGACGCCACACAGCCGTGCGTCGCGGCATTGGGGCCATTCGTTTTCGTCTGTGCGAAGACGTACGACAATCCAGGGAGGATCGTCTGACGTTACTCGACAAACGGAGGCGGCATTTGGTCTCCTGGCATCGATGATCCACCTGCCGAGATTCCTTTCGAGGAACATAGTCAATGGTCGTATGACCGGCCCAATGCCACGTGCGTTGCGTGCGAAGACGGAAACCACGCTGGGGTCTTGGTGGTCGCACGACTGAGGCTGTCACTAGCCTCGCCTTCGCTGTGGTCAGTACGGGGCATCTTCCGACGCTTCTACGGAAATACCAGCACGCCTTGGGCGGAGCAATTCCCTCTCAGTACTCAATTCGCATGGGAAACAGAAGGTGTTGATCCGCTCAATCCGTCAGTCGCATCCGTCAAGTGTTCAGAGGAACACGTTGGAGGCCATCCAATCGCGAGTTTCGTCGTAAGCACTCCCCCGAATCGCCCGCTTCCCAACGACCGACGTCTCATCCGATTCAACGCCGCATGGTGGGAACGGGACGTCAGCCGCGGATCGGCCTCGGGGGCAAACACTGCGCGCCTGCTTATCGAAGGTTCTGATGGCCAGACGTACTTCGCTGGCGGCACATGGCCATACTTCAAGTCGGGGATGATACTGGACGGAATCGCTGCGTACGACCTCGGAGGAACGGGTTCGGCTCCCGCCCTGGCGATCGATGCTGGCGGACAACGGTGGACTCCGTATCTATGTCGCGATACCTTGTGGTGTTGTTGTTCTGACGGCGAACCGAAGTTGGTCTTTGCCGGAGGAAGTTCGGCCGTACCGGGACAGCCGTCGATAGCGACATACCCTAGCCCAGACGTCAATGGCTGCGTCGGCAGCATCGTCTTCGCCGTCTATGACACGGCTAGAGACTCGTCGCGCATTCTGTATGCGAAGGTCGACAGCCTACGGCTCGTGCTCGATACGATAGCGACCAGCGGGACGCTATCAGAGAGCCTGCCATGTGTAAGTCTGGCCAGCACGACCGTCCTGGCAACCTGGCAGAACGGCGATTCGGTCAAAGTCGCATCGCTACAGTACGGACCGGATGACTGGAACACGCCCGGCGGCTGGTCCACAGGTAGTGTGATTGACTCCGGCGCATTCCATCCGATGTCGACCTTCAGTGACGGCATACTGAGCGTGATATGGGCGAGCCAAGAAAAGGCTGACACGTTTGCCGTGTTCACCAAGACCTGTCCAACAAGCGGCAACACGTTTGGTCTTTGGAGTTCAGCGACCGACCAGACCAAGGAGCACGTTCACAAGAAGACGAACCCCGTTGTTGCCGGTTGTGGGGTTTCGGTCTGGCAGGAGTCGACCGGCAACAAATGGGCCATACGTGGTTCGGTCAGGGGCGACACCGTGAACATAGTCGCGGACAACGACGGTTCATACCACCCGCACGCCATCGCCGAGTCGTCGGGGACCGGCCCTTCTGTAAACACCGTCTCGGTTAAACTGCTCTATACCGAGGGCACTGCGTTCGAGGTTGACTCCGGGGTGTATGACACCGGCGTTACGAAGTATGTGGTCAAGGACTACCCAGTCTCCAACGCAGCTACTGCGGCGACCCAGTACAACAACGGATGCAAGCTGATGAACAAAGGCCGGATCCGATTCTATGCTTGCCGTTTACGAGGACGCTGACGGTTCCGTGGTCTACGCCTGGTCTGCGGACGGCGATTCTTGGCAGCGCGAGGTCGTGGTCCAATACCGCGACTGGCCCGCGATTGCCGACGATTCGAGCGGCAAGCGCTGGCTCGTGGTTCACAGGAAGGACATGGTGACGAGCATCGAGTCCCAGCAACTCTACTGGCGCAGTAATGGTCCGTGGGCCGGGCCGCAGGTCCTGTACACCAGCCAGCAGAGCCGTCCGCTCGGTCCCGCCGGGCTGGCCGGCGCCTCCTACACCTCAAGCGGCATAGTCTATGCCGCATTCCTGGCTGACATCGGACTCAACAAGGCCGTGATTCTGGCAAAGTTCAACGGCGTCACGGTGGCAACGCGCACGGTCGCTTTGGGCGCGAGCCTTGCCGACCCGACGCTCACGGTCGAGCCCTACAAGACGGACTCGGACCGGGTCCACTTGGCCTGGAAGGACAACGGCGTAATCAAGTACTCGATGACCACCGATTCCCGCAACAGCGGCATCAACAGCGTGTGGACTTCGCCATACAGCCTGTCCAGCACTATCGTGACCTCGGGACATCCGAGCATCGCGTCCGACCGGCACCAGATAGTCGCGGCGTGGGAGCAAGGCGCTACCGCGGACATCTACAGCCGCAAGCGTTCGGTCGACAGCGCCTACAACCACTGGGAAGCCGCAACCAACCTGAGCAACACGGCCGCCGCAGCCTCGGTCAATCCGACCATCGCCATGGGCGACACTGTGGTGGTGGCGTGGGAGGAGCACCGTAGCTCGTCCGCTGACTACGACGTGTTGGCGTGCATCAACTTCGGCGATACCATCCGTATCGCAGACGACACAAGCAAGTCCAGCTACCCGCACGTCGTGTTCCAGAAGAGCGACACGATACCCTATGTCCATACTATCTGGACCGATGAACCTGCGACCGGGTACTTCGAGGTCCGGAGTAACAAGCTGAACCTGAAGCAGTCGGGCGAAGGCCAGCAGAGCGCGGGCAAGGTGCCGGTTCCTATCCGGCCGAGCCTTGCCGCCTGCCGGCCCAATCCGTTCCGGGACCGGACGCAGATTGCCTACGCGCTGCCGACCGCGGGCAACGTGAGGCTGGTGGTGTACGACGTCACCGGCCGCACCGTGCGCACGCTACGCGACGGGTTCCAGAAGCCGGGTTCGTACTCGGTGAACTGGGATTCAAGAGACGGCCGTGGCAGACTGGTTCCGCACGGCGTCTACTTCTACCGCCTGGATACGCCGGGGTTTCGAGACGTGAAGAAGGCAGTGGTGGCACGGTAAGGTTCTGGGACAGTCCCCCTGCAGGACACAGGTCGGGGCGGGCGCAGAGTCCGCCCCGCGTGTGTTCACCGGGGCTTGAACCTGCGCCGGTCCGATCATGTGGCCGCGTTAGACGGGGCCGGAGCCTCGCTGCCACGACCCGGGTAAACCAAGACCGACCTAAGCGGCTGAAGCAGGCTGTGTTAGGCGTGGTCAAGGTCGTCTAAATCGACATTCCGGGAACCACGGCGCGAACCGTTCCCATGACGGTTCCCGGGGCGGTTCGCAGAGGGACTCTTGTGGGGGTTGGAGGATTGGTTTTGCCGGCGATTATGCGGCCGGTTTACGCCGCGACTTGTGGGCTTCTTCGGAACGTGACTTGCGGTCGGACTCTTGCGGGGACTGCCAATCTGGCTTTCCGGCCGGTCTGCATCGTCGTTCGCAGGCTGGTTTGCGGCGCGATCTACGGGGAGATTTGGAGGAGGTCTCTCGTGGCGACTTCGACGGCGTCTTGCGGGTGAAGCTTCGGAGACGGCTTCGTGACCGGGGGCCGGAGCCGTGTTGCCGCAGGCGATAGCCGCGGGCGTTGGGCCCGAGAGCGTACGGCGGATGAGGTTGTGCTCTTGCCGACGCGTCGGGACTCGCTTGACTGCCCGCGCCGGCAGGATAAGATGGACAGCGATGGTTGACTTCAGTTCCGACTTCTCGGCCCGGATTCTTGACCTTGGGCCGGATGCAGTGGACGGCCTTGAGGTCGAGCGGCTCCGCCGCATCCTTGCGGCCAAGGAGCCGGCATCGTCGCTGCTGGCGCTTTCGAACGACGAACTGCTGGAGCGGCTCGGCGTGCTGGTGAGGGATGAGGGAGGAGAGAGGAGCGAGGAGGGAGCAGCAAAGACCGGAGGACTGCGGCTGACCGTGACCGGGTTGCTGCTCGTCGGCAAGGAGGAAGTGCTCCGGCAGCAACTGCCCGGGCACGAGGCTATCTACCTGCACATGAAGAGCGACACCGAGTACGACAAGCGGGTGGACTCGGCCCGACCCTTGCTCGCGATACTCGAGCAGTTCACGCAGGCACTGGAACCATACAACCGCATTTACACCCTGAAACTGGGGCTGTTTCATTTCGAGATTCCCGACTTCCCCGAGGACGTCTGCCGCGAGGCGCTGCTCAATGCGTTCGTGCATCGGGACTACGGTTGTTCCGGCCCGGTCTACCTGCGCCATTTCGCGGACCGGCTCGAAATCTCGAACCCGGGCGGGTTCTTCGGCGACGTCAATCCAGAGAACATCCTCGGGCACGAGCCGGTGTCGCGCAACCGGCTGCTGGCCGAGAGCCTGCAGAAAACCCGGATGGTCGAGCGCGCGGGCATGGGCGTCAAGCGGATGTTCCACATCCTGCTTTCGTACGGCAAGG
>CAIVTL010000281.1 GCA_903908785.1 Caldifarciminota bacterium
CCCGGTCGTGTCCGGTCCCAGACCGGACGGAATCCTGCTGCCGCGCGCCCCACCCCAGGTCAGCCAATAGACGTTGTGTCGCGTGAAATAGTTCTTGACGTACGCCGAGCACCGACCGACCCAGTGCTCAGGCCCGAGACCGTAAAACCCCAGGCGGTCATTCGGGTCCAGCCTGCCGTCTTCCTCGCCCTGTACGAATATCGGCACCTGCTGCATCGTATCCGGGTACGACTTGTTCGGCACGTGCTCACCAATCGTGTACAGGGCTAGTGTTGCCGGGTCAAGCCCGGAGAGGGGTACTCCGGCCGCAGCCAGCTCTCGGCCGGTGATGCCGTAGATGCCGGTCGAGTCAACCTGCAGCTTCAGCCAGGACGGCGAACGTTCAAACTGGGAGCCGGGGTGGGTCGGCCAGCCCAGCTTCCAGTCCAGCGCGTCCTTCGGGTTCAGCAGCATCCCGGCACAAGCGCCGTCCAGCGGGTCCGGGTCGCCATTCGGTTCCGGCTTCCGGTCGAAAGCGACTGTTACATCAAGCCACTCGTAGCAGACCAGCTCACCGGTATTCGCGTCATACCGACACGGACTGAGTCGCAACGGGACGAATCTGATTCTGCGTATGACCTCTACCGGCCCCGCCTGCGCCATGTCCTGCGGCAGCGACCCGGCATTCGCCGGCAGCGCTTCGTACCACGACGAGTCTCCGTCCCACGACACATGGGGAACAGTTGAAATCCGGACGGCCTCCAGCTTGCGCTCCGGCCCTGGCCTGACGCTGACTCGCACGCCGCCGGTCTGGGGTACGCCGACGCGCACGACCTTGCCCGGCAGGTCAAGCTCCCCGGGTTGGGCGAGGTGGTCCGCATCCTCGAACTCGACCACCTGCCCGGCGCCGGCACCGTCAGCCAGATTCACCTGGCCCGGCACGTATCGGAATGAGACCCCGTTCTGGTCCGACCGCACGACAGTTACGGCGGCAAGAAGCGCAGCCGGAAGCAGAGCGAGGAGCATCGTCGGCCGCAGATTTCTCACAGTAATGAGTCTAGAACCCCGCGCATGCAAGTCAAGCAGCCGGACCGACTCATGGCCTGATTTTGACGTCGAAACTCGCCGGCATCGCGTCGCACGTGGCCAGCGCGGCAATAGCTCTGACGTCGTCCTCGCTGCCGATGTCGAAAAAGAGCAGCTTGCCGTCCCGGTCCGGCCTGGCGGCTGAAAATGCTCTACCGTCGACTACGAGCACGGCCGGTCCCCCGGTATCGGGTAGCGCCACTGACACCTCCAACCCGGCGGCTAGCGGAGCCTGTGCACTCACTGTCCCTCCCAGTTGTTCATCGCTGCCCAGCAACCGCACGAGCACGACGCGTCTTGCCGCATCGCCCCCAACCTCCACGGCCGCGGCGGAATCCCGGGGCTCGCCGACCGACCACCGGCCCTGCCACACCTCTACACTGCCACGGCTGAACAGCAGCTCAGCCTGGCGGCGCGACTTGGGCTGGCCCAGCAGCAGTATGAGGACACGTCCGGTCCTGCGCAAGCGGTAGTCCCAGCCGAGTTTCGCCAGGCGCTGCTTCAATATCCCAACTGCGCGGCCGAACCCGGCCCGGCTCAGCGTTCGCGGCGGACGTGCTTCGACCGTCATTGCCGGCTGATACGGCACCAGAACCGCCCCGGTGCGGTTGAACCTGCCCAGCCGCAGTTCCCATTCTGCCGCCCCCGTCGAATCGGAGCAGTACAGCCGCACGGGCAACCCGGAATGCGGGTCGACCTCCATGATGCCGGCGAGTCTGCGGGTTCGAGTCGGGTCGAGTATCGGCAGGTCCGCGTTGAAGTGGTACATGTACCGACCGTGCTCGGTTCCGATGAAGTCAAGCGACCTGCCCCGGAAAGCCCCTTCGCCCTGTTCTAGCACCCGCGTCTCGATGCCGCGCATGGTCCGGCGCCAGTTCGACCCCTCCTTCTCGTACTGGTCCGAACCTTCCGCCCTCAACTCCACGCGCGACACCTCGGTCCGCCGGCGCATGGACCCGGACCAGACCTCCCGGTCCGGCAGCTCACGCGTTCCGGAGAACCGAACCTCGATTGGGAACGGCGCATCGGTGTGGAAACTGAGTGTGAATTCAAAGGAACTGAGTTGGGTCAGCCGCGCCCACGCTCCGGCCGCGGCCTGCTCCGGCGCCAGGGGGGACTGTCCCCGCATGGGGACTGTCCCCAAAACCCTAACTCCCGCACACGATAGTGTGAGCAATACACACAGGGCCTGGCCTGAGCCTCGGGCGAATCTAGAAATCGGTCCCCAGTCCGAGGATGAACTTCCAGGTCTTGTCACTGGTTGCCGAGAGCGGTTTCGCGAAGTCGAGTTTCAAGAGGAAGTACGATATCTGGATGCGGATACCGGCCCCGGCTCCGAGCTTCAGGTCATCCAGCCGGCTGTTCTGCGAGTCCCAGATTCTCAATCCGGTGTGCTGCACGAGCCCGGCATCAAGAAACGCGACGCCCCTGATACCGCCAATCTCGATGGGCAAAGGAAATGCCAGCTTCAGCCGGTCAATGAACGGGTAGCGCAACTCGAAGCCAGCCGTCGCCGCCGCCGGTCCGTTCTCCTGGTAAAACTCAGCCGGCTGATAGCCGCGAACCACAAGCTGACCGGGCGCGTACTCCAGGAATCTGACTCCCCCCAGGTAATACCGGTCCGCGTCCTCCCCGAAGCTGCGGGTGCCGAACAACTGGCTGGCGAACACGAACCTCCGGCCGAGACGTTGGTAGTTGCGGAAATCCAGGAACACGTCCTGGAACTTCCGGTCGGACAGGAACGAGGCGTCCACGCCGAGCCTCGTCCTTGTTCCTCGCGCCGGGCCATCCCAATCCCAATAGGTATTGTCGAACACGAGCGCGGCTTCACCGTAGAAGACCTTCTCGTGCCCGATGTTCGCCACATACCAGCCCGGGTTCACCGGGTCGTTTGCCCAGGTGTCGCGCTCCACCTCGCTGTAGTAGCCGGTCACGCCGGCCTCGACTCGGGCGAAACGGTTGAACGGCAGCGCGCCTAGCACCTGCCCGCCGCGGTTCAGCCGGAACTCAACCTGGTCGAAGGGAATGTAGTACGGCACTTCGAGCAACTGGAACGCCGTGAATCCGTAGTCGACCCGGTACGGCAGCAGCCAGTACTGAAGGACGACGTTCGAGTTCAGGATATTGCCATAGAGGTCGGTGTAGAGATCAAACCGGTGGTCGCCGAGCATGTCGCTGAACGCAACGTTGACAGTGCCGGTGAACCCGCCGGACGAGCCCACGCCGTACGAAGCAGCGCCGGCAGCATAGTCCAGCGACAGGTTGAAACCGACCGGCTTGACCCGGCTGAAGTCGAGACCGGCCTTGTCGAACTTGAACGTGTCGAGAGGCGGTTCGTACGGCTTGCCCGAATCCGCGGGGATCTTCTCCAGCGGGTCGAGCATAACTGCGATATCCCAGCCGACGTTCGAGTAGTAGGCAAAGGCCAGCTTGCGGTCATCCCGGGAAAGAGTCAGATACGAAACGTCGCCCAGCAGGTTCGTGCGCCTGACAATCCGGTTGGTCGCGAGCGAATACGCATAGATGTTGCTGGCCGAATCCGATGCCGCGTACAGCAGATACTGACCGGAATGCGCGAACTCGGGATGCGACAGGTGGCCGCCCCGGTCGGTAAGCCTTGTCACTTCGCCGGCCCCGTTTCGGAGCCAGACTGCGTACCGGCCGGGAATCCAGGTTTCGCCCTCATCCGGCCGGTCGGAGACAAACGCAATCGTGTCCCCGCCCGGTGAGAAAGTCGGGTCCCGTTCTTCGTACATGTCGTAGGTAACCCGTGTCGGCTCGCCGCCTTCCACCGCGACCGTGTAGATGTCGCTGAAACCATTCTTGATGCCGACAAAGGCTATCTTCCTGCCGTCCGGTGAAAATCTTGGGCTGTAAATCGCGTCCAGGTTGCCATATATCCGGCGTTTCACCTTGCCGGATGGGTAGCCGATGAGCGCGAGGTTGTCCCGGCCGCCGCTGGTCGTAACCACCCCAACCAGGGTTTCATCGGGAGACCAGGCGACGCCGGGCCGGACCAGATGCATGGACTCGAACCCGCCCGACCGACCGCCCTTGACGAGCCTCTTCAGAACCCGGCCGTCGAATGCCGAAATCACGTATACGTCGGTGTACTCAAGGCGGTCCGATATCATGACGATCTTCGTGCCGCTGGGCGAAATCGCCGGGGCGGTATTGTACACCGAGCCCTCCTCGACGTGGTTGGTCAGGCGCTTGGAAAGGAGTTCGAAGTTGTCGAGCTTCACGATTTGCGGCCAGTACTTCACCCGCAGGTACTTTTCCCAGTCCGAACTGAACCGCTTGATTGCCACGCCGAACACGGAGGCGAACGCCCCATCCAGATTCCGCTTGCTCCGGAGCGCATGCATGAACTCGTACACCTTCTTCCGGCCGTACTTCTCTTCAACGTAGCGGAAGAACGACTCGCCCTCGCGGTAGACCAGGTAGCCCATCCCGTCCGACAGGTCCTGAATCGGCACCAGCCGGTTGTTGATAACGAGGTCGCGCATGAACGCGTCGGAACTGACGTTCACCCAGCCGGACTGGAACTCGGCAAAGCCCTCGCTCACCCAGAGCGGGACGCTGAACTCGCTGATAGCCCCGAGCAGCGACGCCAGCCGCGACTGGTAGTACATCTGGAACTCAAAGATGTGGGTCAGTTCGTGCCCGATGACGTGGTGCAGATCATTGTACGACCCGTCGAACGGTATCACGATACGGTTCTTTATCAACTCCGAGAACCCGCCCACGCCTTCGCCAATCACGTCCGTAATCACGTTGGTCTCACTGAACTGCCCGGGCGAAAGGTAGATGAGCAGCGGGGTCTTTCCTTCAATCTCAACCGCCAGGTCCTTGGAGGTCTGGGCGTAGTATTCTTCGGCTGACCGGCCGGCGAACTCGGCCAACCCTTCGCCACCGGGGTAGAACAGCACGCGGAAGTGCTCAGTCTCGTAGGTCCGGAACTGGTAGTCCCGGGTCTGAACCTTGTTCTCGCCGAAATAGGAGTATTGCGCCCCGGCCGACGAAGCCCCGAGGACAGCCGCAATGAGGAAAGACAGCGACATCCTGACCACGTACATTTGAAGCTTAGACCCTGAGGCTCCGGTTTCACTGCGAGCAGGCCGCATACGAACGGCCGGACGTATCCGTTGCATCTGGCGCATCAGCGTATCCTGAGCTTCTCTTCGGTGAACAGAAACAGCCTCTCCGCGACCTTGTACCCGTACGCCATATCCGGAGTCGTGTGACCATAGCAGATACCACCCCTGGCGTCAAAGCCGATTGCTCCGAACGCCAGCTTCTTCCGTCTCGCCTCGGCTACAACGAGCGTCATGGCCGTTGACCCGGGCATTGTTTTCATCCGCTCAACGATGTCCCGGGCCAGCGACCGGCGCATTATCTCCTCGCCGTGTCCCGTGCAGGAGACCGCACCGCTGAGCCCGGCATAGGTACCCGCCCCGAGTATGGCGGAGTCGCCGACCCTGCCCCGCATCCTGCCGACAATCCCACCCGAAGAGGTTGCCACCGCCAGGTTTCCATGCTTGTCAATCGCTACGGCGCCGACTGTTCCCATCTTACTCCCCGGTTGAGGGAGCGCTCCCGCCTCCGGCGTCGGCGGCGCGCCGTCCGGGAATCTCTGCTGGTTCATCTTGAGGAAGTACTTTGACCCGTGGTCAACTACCTTCTGGAGCCGGGTCCGCGCGCGCTCGGTAACGACATTGTAGTCCTCGAATCCCATCTTGCGCGCGAACTCGGTCGCGCCGAGCCCGCATACGAGCAGGTGGTCGGTCTCGGTCATCACCTTCTGGGCAACCAGGATCGGGTTCTTGACTCCGGTGATACCGGCCACCCCACCGAACCTACCCTCCTGCGTCATCAGCGACGCGTCCATCTCTACCTGTCCGTCAATTGTCAGGTCCGACCCGGTACCGGCATCGTATAACGGGTTGTCTTCCATGATTGTTACTGCGGCCACAACGGCTTCCATGGCGTTCGCGCTCTGCCTGAGCAGACGATAGCCTTCGTCGATGGCCTCAGTCAGCCCCGCCGCGTATGCCGCCTTGTCATCAATCGTGCCGGCTCCGGCGTGACAGACGATTCCCAGTGGGCTGCTGTTCATCCAGACCTCGATTCAGCGAAGACGGCTGCCACTCTGCTCACGGCTATTTCTGGCAGGCGGGGCAGAAGTGAGTGCTGCGGCCGCCGAGTTTCTGACGC
The DNA here is from genome assembly GCA_903908785.1 of Caldifarciminota bacterium. Taxonomy (GTDB): domain Bacteria; phylum Hydrothermota; class Tepidihabitantia; order Tepidihabitantales; family Tepidihabitantaceae; genus UBA2258. Next base: position 6,283 of record CAIVTL010000281.1, read on the forward strand.
CGGACCACGCCCACGCAGCCTCGGCGCCGACATCGCTCGCCCTCGCGCCCGTACACCCGCAACCGATCCTGGAACGAACCAACGCCGCCATCCACGAGCACAAATCCGCCGTCTTTCATGGTAGTGCCACACCATCTAATGCCATCCTTGAGCACGCTTCCCAAAGCCACGGTCAGCCGGGAAACCTCAGGTGGCTTCAGGCTGCCTGCCTGACGATCAGGCCTGATTCCCGCTCGGTGCAGCGCCTCGTCCGAGTAGATGTTGCCCACGCCGCAGGCCACGCGCTGGTCCAGAAGCAGGCTCTTGACCCGGGCTTTCCGACCGCTCAGATGACCACCCAGATAGGCAGCGCTGTAGCCTTTCTCTATGGGCTCGGGCCCCAGGCGCTCCATTCCTCTGACGCACCTCGGCAATGGGCCACCATCTGTTATGACGCACACCCTGCCGAATCTCCTGGCGTCGACGAAGGAGAGTGTCTGGCCGTCGGAGAACTCGAGCCTCATGTGTTCGTGCCGGTGCATGGGATCAACCCCGAACCTGCGCACCTGACCGCTCATGCCCAAATGCAGGACGAGTCCCCGGCCGTTGTTCAGATGGAATATCAGATACTTGCCGCGCCGGCCCACGCCAAGAACTGTCGCCCCGAGCAATCCGCGCCTGACCCCAGCCGGTCCGGGGTGCATGGTCACTCGCTGGGCGCCGAACCTGACTGCCTCATGCGCTTCCCCGCCACCTGCCGACCTAGTAAACGTCGAATTGTCTCGACTTCAGGAAGCTCGGGCATCAGGAAAGAAGTCCAGAGTCCAAGCCATCAAGGATTCCGGTCTGTCCGACACTCGGCCCCTCGAATCCTTGAATCCGCTTCTCTACTTCAATCCCTTCAGCAGCTCCGCCGATGTCTTGACCGGCTTCAGCAACTCAATGGCCTTGAGTACATGCTCGTCCCGGCGCATCCGCGCCAGGTAGTCGCCGCGCATCCCCAGCAGCTTGGCCACGACCTCGCGCTCGATCTCGCGCACGAAGATGCCTTCAGCCGAATCGAACTCCGCCGGAGAGAACTCCAGCTTCTTGGTCGTCTTCAAGTAGTCACGGAACTGCTCGAGCACGGCCTTGTCTGCCTGGAAGTCGGCGGTCAGGCCGGAATGGGAGTTGGTGTAGTCAACCGCGAAATCGAAGAACGCATCCCGGGTCATGCGAGCCGCCAACGGGCTCAGCTTCGCGTACGCCACGTAGACGTCCGGCACAATCGCACCCCCGCCGTAGACGGCACGGTGCAGCTTGCCGAGCGTGTGAAAGGTCTTGGCGGTCGTCTGCGTCGTATCCTGGATTACCGCGCTTTCCTTATCGTACGGGCGGTTGATGCAGCGGCCGCTCGGCGTGTACCAGAACGCAGTCGTGACCTTGACGGCAATGTCCGGCCCGAGCGGATGAATGGTCTGGACCGAACCCTTACCGTAGGTCGTATCCCCGACAATCAGCCCGCGTTCCCAGTCCTGGAGCGCGCCGGCGACAATCTCGGCGGCAGACGCACTGCCCCGATCGACCAGCACCACCAGCGGGAACATACCGTGCGCGTCCGGCGTCTCGGCCACGTACTCATGCTGGCTGTCGGGAATCCGGCCGTTGGTCCGGACGATAACTTCCCCGGGCGGCAGGAACAGGTCCGTTACGTCCCGCCCCTCACCCAGCAGACCCCCGCCGTTTGAGCGCAGGTCGAAAATCAGCTTGGTCGCCCCGACGCCAAACAGTGAGTCAATGGCGTGGCTCAGCTCCCTAGTCGCCGTCTTGGAGAAATCGGCGAGCCGAACGTACCCGATGCTGTCGCTCAGGAGCGCGGCATAGGGAACGGCTTTGATGTTGATTATCTCCCGGGTAAGCTCAAAGGGAATCAGGTCCTTCACGCCGGGACGGGCGATGCTCAATTTCACCTTGCTGCCCGGATCTCCGCGGAGTACCTTTATCGCATCGTCGGTGGTGAAACCCTCGGTTGACTTACCCTCAATCTCGGCAATCCGGTCCCCGCCTCTGATGCCGGCATGCTCCGCAGGCGTTCCCTCAATCGGAGATATGACCGTAAGCTGCTGGTCCATTATGCCGATGTGGATGCCAATGCCGCCGAACTGGCCCTCGGTTATGACTTTCAGTTCCTTGAAATCGCGCTCGTCGAGGAACTCGGTGTGCGGGTCGAGCGAACTGAGCATCCCACGAATACCGGACCGAATCATCTTGTCCGGATCAATCTTGTAGACGTAGTCGGACATGACGAGGTCTACAACCCGGGAGAACATCTGCAGACTCTGGAGCAGCCCCCCGCTCTTCTGGGCCCACAACTTGCCGAACATGCCACCCAGGCACAGGGCCAGCACCACCAGGGTCGAAACCAGCGCAACGCGTCTCTTCATTCTCTCAGGATACCCTTTCGCTTCAACAACTCCTCGACATGACGGAAAACCAACCCTTCAAGCTCGTCAGCCGGCAGCGCACCATCGACGACCTTGAACCGGCCGGGCGCGCGTCGGGCAAGCTGCAGATAGCCGCCGCGCACCCGCTCATGAAATTCTACCCGCTCCCGCTCCAGTCTGTCAAGGTTATCGGACTCCTTGCGTCCCTGCCCCACACCGACCGGCACGTCCACCAGCACCGTCAAATGGGGCTTCAGGGACGCTGTCGCGAGCTTGTTCAACCGGGCGACCAGCTTCTCACCCAGTTCACGCCCGACGCCCTGGTACGCCAACGACGAGTCCGCGAATCTGTCCAGGATCACGACTTTGCCGGCGGTCAGCGCGGGCAGGACCTTTTCCCGGACGAGTTGGGTCCGAGCGGCCACGAACAGGAACAGCTCGGTCAAACAGTGCATCTCATTGTGATACGGGTTCAGCAATGCCACGCGGATGGACTCGCCGATCTCGGTGCCGCCCGGCTCGCGCGAGACCAGGCACGAAACGCCGAGCACGCCCAGCCGCTTCGCCAGCCGCTCAACCTGGGTTGATTTTCCCGAACCTTCGACACCTTCGAAGGTGATAAGGACGCCGCGGGCGGCCAAGGCAGGAATTCCTAATTCCTAATTTCTAACGCCCGGCTGGAAACCGACGTCCGCCATCGGGGCCGGCAAGTCCTGCATTAGGAATTAGCAATTGGGAATTGGTCACTTCCTCGCTGCCTTGTGGCCGTACTTCTTGATGTACGCCTCGGTCTTGTCCCGACATTCGTCATCCGGGAACTGCACCGGCGGCGTCTTGAAGAAGTAGGACGACGGGGCAACGATGCTGCCGGACAGACCGTTATCCAGGGCCAGCTTCGCGCAGCGGATCGCGTCAATCATGACGCCGGCCGAATTGGGCGAGTCCCAGACCTCCATCTTCAACTCTATGTTCAACGGCACGTCGCCAAAAGTCTGGCCTTCCATTCGCAGGTAGCACCACTTCCGGTCCTTCAGCCACGGCACGTAGTCCGACGGCCCGACGTGGATGTTGTCGGCCCCGATGTCATATTTCAGGAGCGACGTGACCGCGCCGGTCTTGGAAATCTTCTTGGACTTCAGCCGCGAGCGCTCAAGCATGTTCATGAAGTCGGTGTTGCCGCCGACGTTGAGCTGCATCGTCTTGAGCAGCTTCACGCCCCGGTCGTTAAACAGCGACACCAGCATCCGGTGCGTGATGGTCGCGCCGACCTGGGACTTGATGTCGTCGCCCAACACCGGCAGGCCCGCGGCTTTGAACCGCCGGTGCCAGTATTTCTGCGACGCGATGAACACCGGAATGCCGTTCACGAACGCGCACCCTGCCTTCATCACCTGTTCGACGTACCACTTAGTCGCCTCTTCGCTGCCCACGGGCAGGAAGTTCACTACCACGTCGGTCTTCGTCTCCTTGAGCGCGCGCACGATGTCCGCGGTCGGCCCGGGAGCTTTCTCGATAATCTGCGACAGGTAGAACCCGAGCCCATCGTGAGTCATGCCCCGCAGGACCTTGACCCCACTCTTGGGCACGTCGGTGAACACGAACGTGTTGTTCGGCGGGCTGCCGATGGCCTGCGACAGGTCCTTTCCCACCTTGTTCTTGTCGATATCAATCGCGACCGTGAACTCGATGTCGCTGATGTTGTAGCCACCCAGGTTCGCGTGCATGACTCCCGGTATCGAATCGCCCGATTTCGCGTTCCGGTAGTAGTGCACGCCTTGAACCAGGCTGCTGCAGCAGTTGCCGATGCCGATCAAGCCAACTCTTACCTTAGGCACTTTTCCTCCTGTCGATTCAATCTCATTGTCTTCTCCTTCATCCGAATGCCAGGCTGCCGAGGAACGGGTTGACGAGCAGAGCCCGGCCGAACCTCCCCGGCTCGCCGTGCCCCGGGTACAACATGGTGTCTTTCCGGAGCACCCTCTGAAGCTTGCTGACCGACGCCTGCATCTGTTCGTCCGAGCCGCCCGGGAAGTCGGTCCGGCCGACGGAATCCACGAAGAGCGTGTCGCCGGTGAATGCGTACCCGGGCGCGAGCAGGCAGATTCCGCCCGGAGTGTGCCCGGGCGTGAGCAGCACTGTCATCTCCGCCTCGCCAACCACGACCTTGTCGCCCTCTTTCAGCAGCCGGCTCGGCACCGGCGAGGTCAATTTCATCCCCATCAGGCTTGAAAGATTCCGGTCCGGAAACTGAAGCAGACTCGCATCCAGTTCGTGTATCAGCAGCTCGGCCCCGGTCGACTCAATCACTTCCCGGTTGGCCGCGATGTGGTCGATGTGCCCGTGGGTGTCAATCACGTACTTCACCGTCCCGCCCAGCTCCCTCGCCTTCTCCAGAATCAACTCCGCGTCCCCGCCCGGGTCGATGATGGCAAGCTCGACGCCGGACTTCAGGATATAGCAGTTGGTTGCCAGCGGCCCGACCACGAGCCGCTCAATAGTCTCAGCCACTCCGCTTCCCCGCCCTGCCGCTTGCATCTCGCTTCTCGCTTCGCGCTTCTCCCACCAGTCTGCGCTCCTTGCCCTTTCCTGAGAACTGCCAGCCTTCTCGCGCAAGCAGCCACTCTTTCATGTCCAGACCGCCGCCGAATCCATGCAGTGTCTGGTCCGAACCAACCACGCGGTGACACGGAATCAGCAGGGAGAATGGATTGTTCGCCATGACCTGTCCTGCCGCCCGTTCTCCCCGGGGACTGCCCGCTGCCCGGGCCAGCTCGGAGTAGGTCATCACCTGTCCCGGCAGAATCCCGGCGCAACGGCCCAGCACCTTGCGCGTGAACCCAACCAGCCCGGCCGTGTCCACGTGCAGGTACTCAGGTATCATGCCGCCCTGCAGCACCTGCTCAAGGTCCTTTGCCAACTTCCGGTCATCCTTCGTGCCCTTCTTGCCCAGAACGACGCCCGCGACCTTGCCGCCCCGGCACTCGACGCTTACCCAGTACGGCCCGAGCTTGCACGACCGGCTCCGGATCTCGTCCGACTTGCCGCTTTTCATCGGCGGGTATCATAAGCCGTGTGAGGCGAAAGTCAAGCACGCGCCGCACTACAGTACTCAAACGAAGTCGGAAGCCAGAGTGCACAAGACAGAACGCAGAAGTGCCGGACAGACAACGCAAACTGCAAACTGGGAAGTGCGACCTCGCGCGTAGCGCGTGCTTGCGCTTCGGCTTGCGCGCGCTAGAATCCGACCGTGGATAACCCGCTCGACCAGGTCATCGCCCGTGACCCCAGGTTCAAACCCGAGGCCTACGTGTTCGTCCACGACGCGCTCGGCCATACCTGGGCCCGACTTGACCATCGCCGCCACGTGACCGGCCGGGAACTGCTCGACGGCATCAAGGACCTCGCGCTCAAACGCTACGGCCCGATGGCCCGGGCAGTTCTCAACTCGTGGGGCGTCAGGACTACCGACGACTTTGGCACGATAGTCTTCCACCTCGTCGACGCCGAACTCCTGTCCAAGACCGAAGAAGATCGCATCGAAGACTTCCACGCGGTGTACGACTTCAACGACGCCTTTGTTCGTTCCTATGACATTGCCGGACCCGGGACCCGAGAGCCGGGATAGGAGTTCACCACCACAAACGGATTGCGAGCTACGAGTTGTGAGTTGCGAGTTCCGAGCGCCGTCCGGCGTCTATGTTCGCACTTTGCCATTTCCACTTTCCCCTTCGCCTCCTGGCGGCTCGCACTTCCGCTCCTGCCATTTGCCATTTCCCCTTTCCACTTCTCCCCTTTGCCTTTCCATGCCTGAGACGCACGCCGAATCATACTTCCTGCCCGATGGCCGGCTCAGCCAGATTCTGCCCGGGTACGAACACCGGCCCCAGCAGCAGGAAATGGCCCTGCGGGTAGCGCGAACCCTGACCGGCCACACCCGCCTCGCCATCGAAGCCGGCACCGGCGTGGGCAAGAGCCTCGCGTACCTGGTCCCGGCCGCGCTCTGGGCAAAGGAAAACCACAAGCGCGTGGTAGTGTCGACCTACACTCGATTGCTGCAGACCCAGCTTGTCTCCCAGGACGTTCCCCTTCTTTCCAAGGTGCTCGACGAACCGGTCCGTGCCTCGGTCGCGTTCGGACAGGAGAACTACCTCTGCCGGTTCCGCCTTGAGAACCAGGTAGCCCGCGGCCTGTTCGACTCTCTGGCCGAGGCCAAGGCAGCAGACAAGCTCTTCGACTGGGCGAACAAGACCGACACCGGCATCATCCTCGACTATCCTCACGCTCTGCCTCCCGGCCTGAGTTCACGTATCTGCCGCGATTCGTCGATGTGCCGCCGGGAAAAGTGCCAGTATTGCAAGAGCTGCTTCTACCACCGGGCGCGCCAGTCCTGGGAACACTCCTCAATCCTCATCGTCAACCACTCGCTGCTGTTCGCCGACCTCGCCACCGAATCAGACCTGCTGCCCGAGTCCGACGCGGTCATTCTCGACGAGGCGCACCGCATCGAGGACGCGGCAATCCGGCACTTCGGAAACCAGGCTTCGGAACACGCGCTCGCTGTGCTCCTCGACCGACTTGCCTCTTCCCACGGCGGCGGACTCGTACAGGCGCTCGGCCCCCGCTCCGCTGCGCGCCGCTCGATTCAAACCGAAGCCTCCGCCGCCCGTACCGAAATCGACCGGTTCTTCCGCACGGTCGACCCCCTGCTCGCGCCGGACGCGCTCCGCTCGCGGTTCCGGACCCCGCTCGACTCCAGCACCTCGGCCGCGGCCATCAGCCGGCTTGCCAAAGCCCTTGATGAAATCGCGCCCGAACTCGACGACGAAGTGCTCTGCGCCGAGATGACCGGCGTGGCGCGCAGACTGAATCAGGCCGCGCTCGCGCTCGAGGGCTTCAGCGTAGCCGAGCCCGACGGCGCAGTCCACTGGGCTGAGCGCAGCTCGCAGGGCCGCCTTTCGCTGCTCGCGGCGCCGCTCGACGTCGCCCCGCTACTCCGGGTCGCGGTCTACGACCACTACCTAAGCACGGTCCTCACGTCCGCGACCCTGACCGTGGCCGGCAGCTTCAGCTTCCTTTCCGGCCGGCTCGGGCTTGACGACTTCGAGACTCAGTCGCTCGACTCACCCTTCGACTATGAAACCCAAAGCCTCCTCTACGTCGCCGACCACCTCCCGCCGCCGACCCAGTCCGGAGAGTTCAACCGCGCCGCGACCGACGTCATTACCGCCATCATCAAGGCCAGCATGGGCCGCGCCCTCGTGCTCTTCACCAGCTACGACTCGATGAACGCCGTCTTCGCACTCATGCCAAAGACCGACTACAACTACCTCCTCCAGGGCGACACCTCGCCCGCCAAGCTCCTTGAGGACTTCCGTCAGGATACCCATTCGGTCCTCTTCGCCACCCAGTCCTTCTGGCAGGGCATCGACGTTCCCGGTGAAGCTCTCTCCTGCCTCATCATCTGCCGACTGCCCTTTGAAGTTCCCGACGACCCACGGCTCACCGCGATTGCCGAGAAGCTCCGCGCCGAAGGCATCAGCCCATTCACCGCGTATCAACTCCCCACGGCGGTCCTGAGATTCCGGCAGGGCTTCGGCAGGCTAATCCGCACCGCCACCGACCGCGGCGTGGTCTGTGTCCTGGATAGGCGAATCCTCGCCGGCAACTACAGCCACTCCTTCCTCAAGTCCCTGCCCAAAGGCGTGCGAGTCACCACCAAAGTCGCCGACATCAACCGCTTCTTCGCACCAGCTAATCCACCATCCGCAATCGAAAATCGAAAGTCCCTGGAAGAGTTCACTTGAAAGCTCATCGGAACACTCGCTGGAACGTTCGCTGTTCCTCCAGCCGTATCTCACGCCCCACGTCTCAGTGTATCCCGACTCGCATACCGCGCTGTATCTTCACCTGAATCTCAACCCGTATCTCAACCTCAACCTGTACCTCAACCTTGACCTGAACCTCAACCTTAACCTCTTCTTGTTCCAGAAGCCGTTCGAGAAGCCGAACCCGTCGTCGTTGCGCTCGTTGTTGGATTTCAGGAACCGTTCATTGTCTGTTCGGGCTGGTATCGCGCCGCGTCCC
>CAIVTL010000282.1 GCA_903908785.1 Caldifarciminota bacterium
GGATCGACGCGCTGGAGGACCAGGTGGTCCTGGGTACGGACGAAAGCCCTATCGATGAGGAAACCGTGGAAACCGTGACCATATCTCCGAAGTACCAGGTCGTTATCCCGAAGACGTTCCGCCGGAAACTCGGTCTCTTGCCGGGGCAGAAGGTTCAGGCGATTGTATACGAGAACCGGATTGAGCTGGTTCCGGTGCGTCCGGTCCGGGAGATGCGGGGCTTCCTGAAGGGCATTGACCCGAAGGTGAGCCGGGACGATGACCGGCTATGAACGTCGTAGATTCGTGCGCGTGGCTTGAGTATTTTGCCAACGGCGCCAACGCCGCCTTCTTCGCCCGCGCCGTAGAGGACACCCGGAAGCTGGTTATCCCCACGCTGAGCCTCTACGAGGTGTTCAAGCGGATTCTGCAGCAGCGGACCGAAAGCGACGCCCTCCAGGCGATAGCCGTGATGCAACAGGGAACGGTCGTTGACCTCGACGCCCGCCTCGCCCTGAGCGCGGCGCGAATCAGCGTTGACTGTAAGCTGCCGATGGCGGATAGCGTGATGCTGGCGACGGCGAGGGCGTTCGGGGCCACGCTCTGGACCCAGGACGAACACTTCAAAGGTCTGCCCGGTGTCCGGTATCGGCCGATGCCGGAATAACGCCCGCGCTTGCGCGCGAGTTTGCAGGTTGCAGTTTGCAGTGGCGGACGGCGGAGGGTTGACCGGAGTCTCGACATCTGCGCAATCTGCGGTTAGTCCTCTCCGGCGCTCTCAGCGTCTTGGCGGTACTCGACCCGGGCCGTTTCGTGGCTTTCGTGTCTTCGTGGCTAAGCCGTCCATCCGCTTCCGTCTGCGGACGGTCAGGCTGACCAGCGCTAGCGAGTGACGAGGACCTTGCGGACGTGCACCGTGTTCCGTGAACCGTTCACCGTAACAAAATAGACTCCAGGTGCGAGCGAACGCACGTCATTCGCGCCCGGCCTGAGGGTCAGGACCTTCCGCCCATCAATAGAGAGCAGGGAGGAGGGAGGAGAGAGGAGTGAAGGCGGAAGGAAGAGGACATTCCGTACGACCGTCGGCAGCACCTTTGTCATTTCTACTTGTGACTTCGTACTTTCCTCAATCCCATACAGCTCTCCGAGGTCCGTCAGCACCTTGACCGCCAGTGCGCGGGCTTCATCTTCCTTCATGTAGTACAGCGGGAATCCGAAGAAGACGAACCGGCCCGGGTCGGTGAGTGAGCGGATGCCGACCGGTCTGCCCTGGAACGTGTCACCGGAGAACGAGTTGAAGGTCATGACCGTGTCCGCGTCCCAAGGCAGCGGCAGGTCCACATACGGCAGACGGCCGTGCATGGTCGGGATCATCTTGAGCGAGTCAATTGAGACGCTCGGGTATCCAGCCTGCCCGGTCGCGCCGATGAAGTCCTGCCGCGGCGACTGCTCGGCGCGGGCCAGCCGCAGTTGGTCGTAGCAGAACTGGCCGGCGGTGAAGGTGTACGGGTACGTGCCGGTTCCGTTCATCAGGCCGCACACCGGCTTCCAGCCGACGAGCCAGAGTTTGCCGCCAAGCCCAAGGTAGTTGGCAAGGCCGGGGAGTGCCGTAGATACCTGCTGCTGTGAGTAGTCGTCCGCGTGCCAGACAATGGTTGAGTACGGCCCGACGTCGCCGGCAAGCGGCACGCCGAGGTCGGATGCGTCCCAGTCCGTGAAGCTGAACCCGTGCAGCAGCGCGTGATAGAAGTCGTCAACCTGCGCGTCGGACGGGTTTCCGGGCTGGCCGTTGCCGTCGCGGGTTTCATCAACCAGCAGGATGCCGTGGTCCAGCGTAATCGGCTTGCCGCGGGCAAGGGCCGAGGTCGGGCCTTCGTGGTCCTGCGTATCGACTGCGGTGACCGCGTAGTAGTACATCGTGTCCGACAGGAGCCCGGAGTCGCGGTATGCGGTGTCGGCGAGTAGTGACGGGTTGATGCGCTGCAGGCTCGCCGAATCGGTGCCACGGTACAGGTTGCACCCGGCAATGTCGAGTTCACGGTTGGGAAGCCAGGAGAGTCTCATCCCGGAACGGAAGGGCAGCGCCTGCAGGCTGTCCGGCGCGAGCGGGAGCAGGCGAGGGGTCGCACTGGCTTCCGTGGACGGTCCGCCCTCGAATCCGTCAACGTCGCGGGCAACGACTACGGCGTAGTAGCACGTGTCGGTCTGCAATCCGTCTATCCGGTGCGAAGTGACGAGGCCGAGGTCTGTGGAGTCGGTGTAGATGCCGGCGGCAGTGCCCCAGAGCAGCTTGTACCCGGCAAGGTCGGGCTCGGAGTTCGCCTGCCAGCGGGCCTCGAGGGTCGAGCCGTTGCCGGCGTCGAGGAACTCGAAACCCACGGGCGCGTTCGGCGCGACCGCGAGCGACGCGAGCGCGGCCACGGCCAGCTTCGTGACGTCGGCCGCGAGCGGCATCGACAGGCGATACAGCGAATCGTGGCTCGTGTGGTAGTAGATATACGGGTCGCTGCCGTATTCGTAGCCCGACGTCGCCATGTATCCCTGGGTCTCGAACGAGCGCGAGTCCGAAGGGAAGCTGCGGTACTGCTCGCTGTGTGCCAGGGGAGTGTAGGTCGAGGCAATCTGCGCCTCGTACTGGACGAAGCGCCGGGCCGCGGCCAGCCCGACCAGGCGCACGCCCCAACTGCCGCCGGGCCAGGCAATCATGTCGAAGTTGAACGCGCAGACGATGTCGTCGCCGCGGGCTCGGGCCTCCCTGGCGTAGTGGTCGGACCCGTTCAGACCGACGTCCTCGCCGGTGAAGGCGATGAACTTCACCGTGCAGTCGAGGCTCTCGCCGGCCAGCACCCGCGCCGCCTCCATCGCGGCGCAGGCGCCGGAGCCGTTGTCCTCGCAGCCCGGCGCGACGCTGTCCGGAATCTCGGAAGTCGCATCCATGTGGCCGCAGACGATAATAACCTTCTCCGGGTGCGTCTTACCGAGAATCGTGCCGACCACGTTGCGCCACGTGTCGCCGTACGCCGGGTACGAGTCGAGCTCGACCGAGTCGAGGCCGAGCGACGTGAAGTAGCCGGCCACGTACTCCTCGGCGCGACGGCAGGAATCGGTATACGAATAGCGGGTGACGAAGTCCTGCAGTCGTTGTAACCGGGCGTGGATTGAATCCGGGCTGACTTTGGCAAGCAGGCGCAGGATGAAGGTGTCCGGCAAGAGGCGAGAGGCGAGAGGCGAGAGGCGAGAGGTGGGAGGAGGGGGGAATCGGTCCCAGACGGAATCAAGGGGCATTGCAGATTTCAGATTGCAGATTGCAGATTGACCGGACGAGGCCGGAGCTAAGGCGGCGAGGACTGACAGAACAAGTAAGACGCTGATTTTCATTCCTCAGTTTCGGTCAACATGCCTGTGCTGTCAAGCCCGCGCAGGTGTCGAGAGTTGAGAGTCGAGAATGGAGAGTGGGGAGGAAGTCGAAGCGGACGCGAATCCGGTTCGGAACGCGGAACGCAGAACTTGACAATAGGGGGGGGGGGGGAGAGTAGAATACGACAGTCGGTGAGGAAGGCCAAGTTGGACACCCGTCGAGAGAATCCGTTTCGGGCATTTGCGTGTGACCGCGAACTGAACGAAAGGAAAGTAGGATGTCGCTGGCCGGAAGAATCACCAGTCTCCGCGCGCGAGCGCCCGCTGCCTCGGCAGGGCCGGAGCAGTGGGTCGGTTCGATGTGCGCGTTTCAGTTCTCATTCACGACAATTGTTGACAGCAGGCCGGGCAGAAGTAGTTTCACTGCATGAAGAATATCCTTGCTGTTAAGACAAGGGCTGGGGGAAATGTCGTCAGTCATCGTGCGGGTGCGTCGAGGCACGGAGCTCTCTGGGCAGGGCGGCTAATGCTCTTGCTCGTCTTCTTCGTTCTGGCCTGTGGCTCGCTGTGCCGACGGCCGGAGACTCGCCCCCAAGTAGTGAACATCTCAAACAGCGATTCGGCTGCATTGAAGCCATCCATCGCATGCGACGCCAGTGGAAACCTAGCGATTGCCTGGACTGACTCGCGGGATGGTTCGGAAGACATCTGGCTGACGGAGAAGGCGCCAGGTGGCGACTGGTCGGCGCCCTACAACGTCTCACAGGGCGGCAGCCCTAACGGAGCTCGGAACGTATCGCTGTGTTTCGACAAGGAGGGCGGCCTGCACGCCGCGTGGTCGCAGTACTTCAGCGTAAGCGGACAGGGCGGGTGGGCCATAGCGTACGCTCACAGGCCGGTGGGGGGTAGCTGGGCCGAGACTGAGACCATTTTCCACGGGATGGCCTCGATGCCCAAAGTCGGCGTAGACGACTCCGGCAGCGTGCATCTTCTCTTCAAAGACATGGTGACGGGCGGCTACGATGCATGTTATGCCACCCGCTCCAGCTCAGGGACGTGGCAGCCGGTGCAGGTTCTCAACCCGGGCTTGCCGTGCAGCGATGCGCTCATTGCCGTAAGAGGAGACGGAACCTGCAGCGCTGCTTTTGTTGCCTTCGTGGCGCCGGACTCAGGCTACAGCTACAACCTGTACTGGTGCCGCAAGCCGCCTGACGGCGGTTGGCATGCACCTGAGCTGGTCGAGGCCCGGCGCGATGGCATTTCGTTCCCGGCCCTGACAACTGACAACGTCAACGCGTACCTTGGCTACCACAGGGGCGCTGGCACGATAGTTGTCCACACGCTCGCTGACTCAAGCTGGACAGGCGCAGATACCCTATGTCCGGAGAGTGAACGCGCCAGCCTGATCTCGATCGCGCCGGATACGCGAGGCGGGCTCGTACTTGCCTGGGGTGACTACTCGACGCTTGAACTGAAGATTGCGGGTTGGAATGAAGGCTGGACGAGGGCGATTACTGCAGCCGGTCCCGACACCGCTCGGACTTGGCGTACGACCTCGGTTGTTGTCGGCCCTGACAGGCAGGTTCACGTGACCTGGGACAGCGACTGGCGTACGCCGTCGCCATCAGAGGTGTTCTACGCTCGTGTACAAATGGTGGACACCCAGTAGAGCTATCGCCGCTCTACAGGTTCTCTCACGCGCGGTTGCAGGGGACGGCGGTGATTTGGTCGACTGCGAAAGACAAAAGGAGGAGTTGTGATTCGAAATGTCGCGGTGCTGAGATTCGTCCTTTGGATGGTGCCGCTTGTCGTAGCGGTGCCGCCAGTGGGGGCGTATCCGGGGATCGAGCATGCCTGGCTCGGCTGGCAGTCGTTCTACGTGTGGCAGGACTTCGACCCCAGCTTTTACCACGAGCTTACCAAACCTACTCAGGAACAAACCGAAGACAGGCTCAATCAGCGTATGGTGATCAAGTTCTACCTCATAGGGCTCATGCTCCCTGATCTGTTGACACCCGAAGGATTGGAGGCAAGCAGAAAGACTATCGAGGGTCTGTATGCCAAGCGGGGAGACTTGAGAGACCCCCTCAAGATCGAGGATGCCACTGTTGAGCAAGTCAAGGCGGAGAGCGCGTTCACGTGGGGCCCGAGTTCGCCTATTCCAAACAACAACCTTCCCGCGTTGAGGAAAATGGCGATGTACGCTCACGACCCAATCCACGGGTACAGCGCACTCCAGAAGGCCATGATATACGGCGCCTACCTGCACGTTGTTCAGGACCTGCACGCCGGGTGCTTTCAGTATCCCAGCCTGTGGGGTTCGGGTTTTGTTGCAGAGCCACCAGAGGCCGAGGGACTGGATATCCTCTCGAATGATGAGATGCACCACAACTTCTTCGACCTGACCTACCTGCCGCAGCCGCAAGACTGGGAAGCGCCGGACGTGCTGCTGTTCAGTGAATGCATCTTCGAGCAGGACCTTCGCATCATCAACCACACCCAGCTCCAATTCTACAGGCAGTGGTACAGCGCAGGGAATCCGCACGACTACCAGGGCTGGCAGGATCTCGATTTCCCGGCAGTTCAGACCTTTGTGGACGTAGCCCACAGGTACTTCGATGTCCAGCACCTGACCCGAGAACGACTGGAGTCGTACATGCATGGGTATGCCATCTCCTGGTTTATGCTAGCTGGGTATCCGGGCGACAACACCGATGAGGCGGGCGGCGTGTTCCGGCATTCTGAATGGACGTACCAAGATATCACCAATTACGTCAAGAACATCGGCAGCCAATATCTCGGCTTCCGCTGGTGGGTCCACTTGCTACCTACGCCTACACAGTGGATCGTGTACACAATCATGCATGTGAGCTACGACAATGCATTCAGAGGATTCCTTGCTGAGCTGCCTCTTGCGCTTCCTTGGCCGCGCTATTTCGAGCACCAGGACCAGGTGATCGAATGGCGTGACGCCGTCAATGCCCTCTATCAAGCTCACGGCGATGTTGTGCCGCAAGTTCTCGTCGCGGCCGCGGAGAGAATCCGCACCTACGTAAGCTACTGGGACGCGCACCACCTCGGACCAAACCCGTGTGTGCAATCGAGATACGCAGGTGAGGCCGGTCTGGCCCTTGAATTGACTCCGGAGCACAAGAAAGGGTTGGAGGGCGGGCCACCCTATCTGAATCACGTCATGGATGTTCCTCCACATACACAGACTCGCCTTCTCGGCCTCAAAGCCGGACTAGTCGGCGCGATGTCCGGGGATGACACAAGAGGGCGGCAGCCAGGAATTGCGAGCCTAGGCTTCAGTCGACGCGGCTCGGTCAGCTACTCAACGCTTGAGGTCCCCATAGAGGTCGGCGGCGACCCGAACCCTGCCCAACTCGACTATGACCTTCTGCCATTCGGCGACTACGTGTTGCTGCGTGTCATGGGCCAGCAGGGTGAGACCGGTCCGAGCGCTGAGCTCGCGTGCGGACTTGTAGAATACAGGGCCCTCCAACGCACCAAGGGCAGCATACCCTTCGACCTCAGACAAGCTGCAGCATCCGGGTACACTCGGATCAGCTTTCAAGTCGTCACTGCCCCGCCTTTGGAGTTCATGTTGAGCTCGGACTACAGAGATGCATACAACGCGCACACTTTCTTCAGCAACAATCCGCTCTATCAGCACTGGCTTAACTGGGGAAATCCTCTTCGAACCTCGAGCCAGAACCCGAACACGAATCCGCGAGACTTCTGGCCGTACGTCCTACAACTGAACCCAGTTTCAGGATGCTACCTGACACCGCCCACAGGCCTTGCCGCGTCACTTCGTCACTCCGGCTCGGCCGCGATTGTGCTGGATTGGCTGGACAACTCCGTTTGCGAGGACGGATACCGAGTCGAAAGAGTAGTAGACGGTGGCCAAGCAACCGAGTTCCCTTTGCTCCCGCCGGGAGCGATCCACTACGAGGACACCGATGTCGGCGTAGGGCACGTCTACGCGTACAGGGTCTGGGCTGAGAAAGGGACGTCAGAGTCAGAACATACCCCTGTGGTGACACAGACGATTACGTACTCTGCCGACGACCCCGTTACCGCGTACAACAACGCCAACAAGGTTGTAGTGAACGGTAGCGACGTGCACATTACCTACTTCGCGGAAACGGCCACTCATGCGCAGAATGTCGTCTATCTGCATTCGTCTGACGGGGGCAACTCATGGGGCCAGATTGAAAACGTGAGCGGACCCAATGACGAATGTCAAGGTAGATTCCCTTCAATCGCGCTGGGCGAGGCAGGCGAGCCGTACATTCTGTGGCCCCGGACTTGGTACTGGCACGGCGCCATCAACGGTCAATGGTACATGCCGTATTACGTGTCTTGGAGGAACGATGCAGGCCAATGGGACAGCACCCTGGCGTTCACTTTCCTGGGCGGAACCGACCCCGAAAAGGGGCCGACCTACGTGCCACCGCAAGCATCGTTCTGCGTCAGAGGCGAATCCGGTTTCGCCGCACTGGACTATCCTGGGCATCCCGACGTCACCGTCCCAGTGCAATCCGGCACCTACTACGTGAAGTTCTGGCCTCGCGCCCATCCCGGTGCCGGGCCTCTTGTCAGGGTCGCGTGGAGTTCGCCGTGGAGCGGGCCGGTGATGCTGGTAGACAACAGCGGGCGCAAGGTGGTTGTTTCGACCTGCAACAGCAGTGGCGCGCCCGGGATTCAGATTTCATACAAGGACATCGGGCAAACCGAGTTCTCACAGAGTTTCTTCGGCTTCAGCCAGGCAGACGCGCCGCGGAGCATCACTGGTGCGCTTGAAGGCGGGACGAACGTACTCCTTGCATGGACGACTGAACCCCCCACCGGTGGCTGTCCGCTGAGATTCGGGCGGTTTGTCAAGGACCCGGGGGGCTATTCGCCAAGCCCGCTGTTGGAACCCGTCGATGACGGCACCCCAGTCGCCTCGAACTCGACCCCGAAGTTCGTCGCCAACTCGTGGGGCATGCCTATGCTAGTCTATGAACACGACGAGGAGAACACACCCTACTTTACACTGGTACGCTGCGCCCTCAGGGGTGGACCCAACTCGTGGACGAAGGCCGATGTGTTCACGTCGTCGTATTGGCTTTCATACCCCCAAGGCTACTACGCTGGCGGCCGGTTGCACGTCTACGCGACGGCCGAAGATGACAACATGGCGCCATACACGTACTACCTCATGACCGGGTCGGTGGACTTTGGCCAGCAGCAGATTCCGCCGAAAGGGATAGCTCAATCCACCGGTCCGAACAATGGAAGGATGCTGGCGGTTCAGCCCGGAGGCGAGATAATCCACGTGGTGTATGACGCGGGCGACTCCGTGCTGTACGCAGTCTCGCAGGACGGCGGCGAGACTTGGGGCGTGCCGACTCAGGTTGACTTTGGTGACCATCCGAGTATCGCGCTGGACTTGTTCGGGTTGCCGACCATAGTCTACTCGCGGCACGACTCCGTGTTCTGCCAGATAAGGCGTCCGGACAGTACATGGCGGCTGATGACGGTCTACGCTGGCGACATCTGGCGGGCGGTCGGCCCACCGGCAGTGGCCCGGCTTCAGGCGACCGCCACGACAAGCTGTTCGTACTGCGCCTTCCCGGTCTACGACCTGAACGTGAACAGTTCCCAGGTCTGGCTGGCGAAGTTAGACACGCTGCAGCCTCTGTTGACGACGTTGGCCGAGACGACCGGCGCGCTGGTGGATAGTTTCGTCAGTATTGCGTGCACGCCGGGCGGCCCGGTTCACGTGGCCTGGCAACGGGCTGACCGAGTCATGTGCGTGACTGACAGTATGCCCTCGGGTTCATTCGGAGGGGGCGATGCGCAGCCGACGTTGGTGCAGGTGTCAACCCAGCCGGCCGGTCATCCGTTCATCGAGGCATACGGCGACCTGTTGTACGTCGTCTGGCGCGACCGGCAGTCCGGTGTCGTCTTCAGGACCAACCGGCACGTCTGGGACGTCCTGAACGCATGGGTCCTACCGGCTCCCGTCTCCGGCGCCGCGGACTTCCCGGCATGCTCGAAGAGTGGAGTCAGCATCTGGGAGCAACCGGACTTCTGCGGACAGGGCGACATCTGGGCGAATGTGTGCGGGCCGATATACAATCTGAGCGAGTCACCGAACGTCAGTTCCAGGTACCCGCACTTGGACGTCGGACTCAATCTGAACGGCCCGACGCCGGTCGTGGATACCATCTACAGCATCTGGACCGAGAACGTTGACGAGTCGCTGTACTGCGTGCGGTTCCGCA
>CAIVTL010000283.1 GCA_903908785.1 Caldifarciminota bacterium
CCGTCGAACAACAGCGTCTACTGCGCGTTGGACCAGAGCGACACCTTGGTTGTTATTGACGGAGCATCGGACAGCATAGTCGCGAAGGTCTACGTTGGGACCTCAGTCCGCACGGTTGCCTGTTCCCCGCAGGAAGGCAAGGTTTTCTGCGCGAGCTACCTTGGTGATAGTGCATTAGTGATAGACGCTGCTACCAACCTCGTCTCCGCGACCGTGCATCTGGCCGGAGGGCCTCTGGCGCTGTGCTACGGGTTCGGAACGAACCGCATCTATTGCGCGAGCAGGTGGGATTCCACCCTGACAGTCATCGACTGCAGCACCAGTACTAGGTTGAAGATCCTGAAGCCCGGCGGCGGTCCCTGCGCACTCTGCCAGGATTCCAGCATCAATCGAGTCTACTGTGCCAACGAGTTCAGCAACACGGTGAGCGTTCTGGATGGCATAGATGATAGCGTGATTGCCAGCGTTCCGGTCGGCGATAGACCGGTCGCTCTCTGCGTCAATCCGGCGACCCACAAGGTCTACTGCGCGAATTCCGCAAGCGGCGACGTAACGATCATCGATGGTGCCGCGGGCGCCGTCATCAGCACCGTGGCGACCGGGGCCGGGCCCAGAGCCCTGTCCTGCAACGCTTCGACCAACAAGACGTATGTGGCCGACTCCTGCAGCAACGAAGTAGCAGTGATCGACGGGAGCACGGACTCGTTGATAGCCACCATCCCGGTTGGAGATCGGCCACGTGCACTCTGTGTCAATACGTCGAACGGCAGGGTCTACTGCGCCTGCTTTCTCTCAGACAGTGTCACAGTGATTGACGGCTCGTCCGATTCGGTGCTTGCCTCTGTCCCAACAAGCTCCGGCCCGTGCGCCCTGACCTACAATCCCCTGAACAACAGAATCTACTGCGCCGATTCAGTGGGGCACCGAGTAACTGCCATCGATGGCACAACCAGCGCTGTCGTTCGCACGGAAGTGGTCGGCGGGGGGTGTTGCGCGGTGTGCTGTGATACGATAGATAACGCCATCTACGTTGCCAATCGCAGCAGCTTCACGGTTTCTGCTATCGATGGGCCGGGGGGTAGAGTAATGCTGACCGTCGGTGTTGGCGCTTACCCTTCCGAACTCTGCTGGAACCCGGTGCAGAGTCGCATGTATGTGGCAAACGAAGGAAGTGCGAGCATTACGGTCATCTGGGGTGTTGCGCTGGGGATTGCCGACCGCGAACCCACCTCGGTCGTCAAGATTCGGGGCGGGTCCACCGTCGTCCGCGGCGTGCTGTTCCTACCGGGGACGAGCAGCGGGAACCGAGTGGCGAGTAGCCACTTGCTCGACATCAGCGGACGGAAGGTTTTGAACCTCAAGCCCGGTCCAAACGATGTGCGGGCGTTGGCACCCGGCGTATACTTCGTGCGGGAAGCAGGGACCCAGGCACAGGCTCAAGCGGTCCACAAGGTGGTGCTGACTAGATAAGACGCCGGATTGACGATAGGCTCATGGCTGCCTGCGGAGACGCGGGCAGCCGGTCTTTTCTTGGGCTTGTGCTTGAGTCGGCTCTACTGCTGCGGGTGTCCCGCTCAGTCGAGGTGAAAGAGGCGGCGGAGGCGAAGTCGAATCTCTGCAAGCCGGGAGTCGAAGAGCACGCCCAGTTCGCGGAGCACCGTCGAGCCGGCGATGGTCATCAGGCGGTGCAGGCAGATAGTCGAAGGAACGCGCAGCCCGGTCTGCGTGAAGTCCGGGTCTTGCGGTCGGACTGAGACGTCCGTGTCCAGTGTCGTCGCCTGAACGCGGCTCGTGATGAAGGCGACCACGATGTGGCGGTGCGGGCCGATGGGTTCAGTGAGGCAGATGGCCGGTCGCACTTTGGTGCCGGTAAGGTCGTCGAACGGAAACGGGACCAGGACGACCTTGCCGCTAGTCACCGAACGGCTTTCCGTCGGCGGCTGTGTAGACGTCTTCGGCCGGGTCAGTGAGGAACTCGAAGGCAGGGTTGGAGCGGGCAGCTTGGAGCCAGAGCTTCTCGTCAAGCTCGGGGTCGTCCGGGACTAGGACTATCACCTTGACCCGGCTCGGCCCGTCGATGGGTAGTGGTTCGTCCAGAACCAATCGGTGGTCCTTGTCTATTGTGCCGGTAGCCTCGACTGCTCTCTGTGCCACATGTTATAGTGCCTTGGAGTTAATCCCATGTCAAGCCTGGCGGTCAGGAACCGGGATAGAAACTCACCACTAAGACACAAAGACACAAAGGCAGCAACGAGTTACGAGTTGCGGGTTCCGAGCGTCCGCTTGGCGTTCTTGGCGGCCTTGGCGGTTATCTGATTTCCGAGTGACGATTGACGAGTGTCGATTGTCCGGTAGCGGACAGCGGAAGGCGGTCGGCGACAGAATCTGCGTCATCTGCGTAATCTGCGGATGTTCACTCCCCGTCCTTTTCGTGTGTTTCGTGCTTTCGTGGCTATCCCTCCGGACCATCTGCGTAATCTGCGGTTAGCCCGCGTCCGTCCGGTCCGTGCTTGCGCTTGAGCTTGTGCTTGGGCTAGCTCTGCGGATGTCCCGCGAAGAGGGGGTAGAGGCGTTCGCGGGTCGGCTGGTCAACGGCGCTGAAGTGCGAGAACTGCATGGAGTTGGCGGCGCGGCCTTGCGAGAGGGAGCGGAGTTGGGTGGCGTAGCCGAAGGTCTTGACCAATGGCAGCTCGGCTTTGATTATCTGGTGGCCTTTGACCGGTTCGAGGTGCAGAATCCTGCCGTCGCGCGATGTGACGTCGCCGAGCACGTTGCCCAGATACTGGTCCGGGGTCACGACTTCGAGTTCCATTATCGGTTCAAGGAAGGTCGGGCTTGCGGCCATGAAGGCTTCGCGGAATGCCTGGCTCGCCGCGACTTTGAAGTCGACGTCGGCTGAGTCCTGTTCGTGCCACGCGCCGTCAAGGATGCGGGCCTTGACGTTGACGACCGCGAAGCCGGCCAGCACGCCGGATTCGAGGCTGTCGTGGACCGCCTGTTGGACCGCGGCGGCGAATTCACGCGGCAGGGTCCCGGGTTTGAGTTCGTCCACGACGGTGTTGCCTTCGGGCGAGGGCTCGAGCATGAGTTTGACGACCGCGTAGTGGCCTTTGCCGCCGCTCTGCCGGATGAACTTGCCTTCGGCGGTCGCGGCCACGGTGACGGTCTCACGGTAGGAGACCTGCGGTTTGCCGGAGTGGACCCCGACCTTGTAGTCGCGGAGCAGCCGGTCGAGCAGGATTTCGAGGTGGAGTTCGCCCATGCCGGACAGGATGAGCTGGCCGGTTTCGTCGTCGGTGCGGACTTTGAAGGTCGGGTCCTCGAGCGCGAGCGTGTCGAGCGAGGCGTGGAGCTTGTCCTCGTCCGCCTTGGTCCGCGGCTCAATCGCGAGGAACACGACCGGTTCCGGGTATTTGACCGGCTCGAACGCAATGGGGTGGGCGAGGTTGGCCAGGGTCTGGCCGGTGCGAGGCTCCTTCAGGCCGATAACCACGCCGATTTCACCGGCAGAGAGCGATTCGACTTCCTGCTGCCGATTGGCGTGCATGATGGCGAGCTTGGGGATGCGCACGCGTTTCATGTCCGGCACCGACATCACAACTTCGCCTTCTTCGACCTTGCCCGAGTAGACGCGGATATAGGCGAGCATCCCGCGCTGCGGGTCCGAGGCGAGCTTGAAGGTGAGGGCGGCAAAGGGCGCTTTGGCGTCGGAGGGACGGGTCTCTTCCTTGTCACTCTTCGGGTTAGTGCCGCGCGCGGGCGGGACGTCGAGCGGCGAGGGCAGGTACTCGACGATGCCGTCGAGCAGTTTCTGGATGCCCTTGTTCTTGAACGCGCTGCCGCAGAAGACCGGCACGATTTTGAGGGCGATAGTGCCCTTGCGCAGGGCGGGCTTCAGGTCGGCCGCGCCGATCGGCGTGCCGGCCATGTACTTTTCGAGCAGTTGTTCGTCGAACGTGGTCAGCGTATCAATCATCCGGTGCCGGTAGTCCGCGACCTCGTCCAGCCGGTCTTCGGGAATCGGCACTTCCTCGAACGTCGCGCCTAAGTCGTCGGTGTGCCAGACAAAGGCCTTTTCGGCCACGAGGTCAATCAGGCCCTTGAATTCGTCCTCAGCGCCGATGGGCAACTGGACCGGAACCGGCATCTGCTCGAACTTCTCGGCCATCATCTTGACCACGCGATAGAAGTCAGCGCCGTTGCGGTCGAGCTTGTTGACAAAGGCAAGGCGCGGGACGTGGTAGCGGTCGGCCTGGCGCCAGACCGTTTCGGACTGAGGCTCGACTCCGCCGACCCCGCAGAGGACGATAATCGCTCCGTCGAGGACCTTGAGCGAGCGCTCGACCTCGACCGTGAAGTCGACGTGGCCCGGCGTATCGATGATGTTGATACGGTGTTCCAGCCAGGAGACTGTGGTGGCCGCGGCGGTGATGGTGATGCCGCGCTCGCGCTCCTGCGCCATCCAGTCCATCTGGGTGTTGCCGTCGTCGATATCGCCCATCCGGTGGATCCGGCCCGAGTAGTAGAGGATGCGCTCGGTCGTCGTCGTCTTGCCCGCGTCGATGTGCGCGGCAATACCGATGTTGCGAATGAGCGTGAGGTCGGCGCTTTCCATAGGCGTCAATGCTATTGGCTGGAGGCGCAGAGTCAAGCGGAGGCGCGGGGGGGGGAAGTGGTCGAGTGGTCAAGTGGTCTAGTGGTCCAGTGTTCAGGCAATCGACAATCGCGGGTCTGCAGTTGCAGCTATTGCGGACGGGGGCCGGGTGTGATATTCTGTGACGTGTATAGTCAGACCGGTTCTGGGAACAGTCCCCATGCGGGGACAGTCCCAGTCCAGAGCGATGCGACCGCGTTTCGCGCGGACGTGAAGCGGCTGTGGGACGAGTTCCAGCGGCTTGAGAAGTCGCGCGAGTTCGGGAACCTTGAAGGCGGAAGCGTGGAGCAGCAGCGGGACCACCGCTTGCAGCTCCACCATTGCGCGAACTACGCGGCAGTGCTCGAGGTCTTGCGCCAGACCGGTCAGACCAGACCCCTGCGCCTGCTCGAACTCGGCTGCGGCAGCGGCGGGCTGACCAGTGCCCTCGCGCGGGTGATGCCTGCGGGCTGGTCAATCGAGGCGACTGACTATTCGGAGCCGCTGCTGGCCGGGGCCCGGGTGCGGTTCGAGTGCGCGAACCTTTGTTTCCGTCACTTGGACGTGCGGTCAATCGGACCGGAGCGGCTGGCCGGGATAGACGCGGTGTTGCTGCTGGAGGTGATTGAGCACCTGCCGCAGAGTGAGGCGGCCGGGCTCCTGCGCCGGGTCTATGACGCGCTGCCCTCGGGCGGGGCAATGGTGATGACTACGCTCGACCGGGCAGCGTTCCCGCGCGCCTTCTCCGGTTACGCGCCCCACTTCCACGAGTATACTCACCGGTCGCTGTCGCGGTTCCTTCGTGACCGTCGGTTCAGCCCGTTCGAGGGGTGCGACGTGTTCCGGCTGGTGTCTCCGCGCATCGTCGGCGAGGCGGTGCGGGCCGAGGAGCGCGGCGGCTACCTGGTGAACCGGTTCCAACGGCTGGTGCTCGGCCTCGGGCGCGGGCACGCCGAGTTGAGCGCTTTTCGGGACTGGCTGGAATCCCGGCTGTTTCGGCTGTACACTGTTCTGCCCGAGAACGACGGGTTCGATTTCGAGGGCTACTTGAATACGCTTGAGTTTGTCCGGTCCGAACCCGAACTGCACGATGCGGATTCGTTCGGACTGGTCGCGGTTCTGAAGAAGGTCGAAGGCGCGGTCGCAAAGGAGAAGAGACATGAAGGTCCTGCTGGCGGATGATGACCCGGGGATGCTGGAGACGCTGTCGGACGTTCTGACGCTGGCTCGGTTTGAGGTCGTCACGGCCAGGGATGGCCGGGCCGCGATGGCGGCGCTGGCCTCGGACCGGTTCGACGCGATTATCCTCGATATGGTGATGCCGGGGCTCAGCGGTATCGAGGTCATTGATGAAACCCGGAAGAGCGACCCGGCCGCGAAGTTCATTATTATCACTGCTTACTCGGACTCGGAACTGGTGGACGAGGCCCGGAACCGCGGGGTTGACAGGATTTTCTTCAAGCCGATTGACATCGGTAAGTTGCTCGGCACTCTTGAGGAGATACGGCGTGATTTCGTCGGTACGTGAGACCGGCCGGGTCATCCCCAGATTCCCCAGATGCCCAGGCAGGCGGCAATTGAGACAAGGATGGTAAAGATGCAGAGATTCGCAGTTCTGTTGGCGGTGGCAGCGGTTTGCTTCGCCGCCGTACCCAATGTGCAGCGGCTGGAGTGGACCGACCCGCAGGGGCGGAGCCCGATAACCTATGCGGCATGGACGGCCGCCCATCAGATTGCCGATTGTCGAATGTCGATTGTCGAATGTCCGTCGATCGTCAATCGTCAATCGTCAGTCGTCAATAGCGTTGACGCCAACGTCGTGGACGTGGTGGTGAACGCCGAGCTCTACCCGCACATCAGCGCGGAGCTGGCGCAGTACCAGGCGGACCTGGTCTTGTCCGGGTACAGCGTGCAGATTGACACGATGCGCGGGACGAGCGCGCCGGCGTTGCGCACTCATCTTGCCGGCATCAGCCAGCTCGTCGGCGCGGTGCTGGTCGGCGAGTTGCCGGTGGCGTGGTACCACCGGGCCTGGCCTGGTGGTGGCCAGATCGAGGAGTTCCCTATTGACCTCTACTTCATGGACCTGAACGGCACGTGGACAGATGCCGACGCCGACGGCCTGTACGACGCCCACACCGGCAGTACCGCGCCGGAGATATGGGTCGGCCGGTTGTATGCACGGCCCCTGACGTGGGACGACGAAGTCAGGCTGATGAAGCGCTACTTCGCGAAGAACCACGCGTATCGCATCGGTGAACTGCCGTTGCCGGACCGGGGCCTGACCTACACCGACGACGACTGGGCCGGCATGGATTGCTATCTTGGTTCCGTCTATGCGGACATGACGCTGGTCGAGGACGGCAACGCCACGCGGGCTTCCGACTACCGGACCCGGCTCACCGACGGCTACGAGTGGATTCAGGTCTGCTGTCACTCCTCGGCGTGGGGACACACGTTCAAGTACAGCGGCGGGTACGCCGGCACGGTCTTCAACACCGAGGTGTACGCGATACACCCGCACGCGCACTTCTACAACCTCTTCGCCTGCTCTGGCACGCGGTTCGTGGAGGAGAACTACTCGGCGGGCTGGGACATCTTCCAGGACGCCTACGGTCTCTGCGCCATCGGCAGCGCCAAGACGGGCTCGATGCTGAACTTCGATGGCTTCTACACGCCGCTCGGGCAGGGCCAGAGCATCGGCGCGGCGTTCAAGAGCTGGTTCACGGCCAACGGTGAGACGGACCCGGACTGGTTCTACGGGATGAACGTGCTCGGTGACCCGACCCTGAAGCCGCACGGGAACGCTCTCGCTATTGCGCCGGGACACGATCCCAAATCCTCGGCGGATTTGGGTCATGTCCCTGATGTCCCTTTGACGGCCGAGGTCGTCGGCGCAGACCCGGAGACCGACGATTCGCCACGGCTGCTGGCGATGCCGGACGGCAAGGTCTGGGCAGTCTGGAAGTCCGGCCGCAGCACCGTGAACGGCCGGTTCGATATCTACGCCTCGGTGCGCTCCGGCACTACCTGGTCGGCCCCGTACAACATCGGCGCGGCCGAGTATTGGGAGACCGACCCGGTGCTCGGGCTGGACCAGAACAACCGGCCGGTCGCGGTCTGGTCGCTGTTCACCGGCAGCTACTACTACAACCTCGTCTACTGCGTGTGGAACGGGAGCTCGTGGTCAACCCCGCAGGAGATATCGGACGACTGCTCGTCCGACCTTGAAGCCAGCCTCGCTCGAGACTCGGCGGGCACGCTCTGGTGCTTCTGGTACAGCCGGCGCGACCTCGACGCGGACATCTTCGCTTCCAAGTTCAACGGCACGACCTGGACCGCGCCGGTCAATCTAACGAGCGACACCTTTGCGGAAATGAACCCGGCCGCGGCCGCGATGCCGAACGGCCACGTCTGGGTCGCTTACACGAGGTACCACGACGGGGCGGCCGAGGTCTGGGCGCACCACTGGAACGGCTCGACGTGGAGCGAGACCGGGCCGGTTTCGGGCACGCAGAAGCGGGCCTATCGCCCGGCCGTCACCAATGTCTCCGACAACCCGATTGTCTGCTGGCAGAGCTTCGATTCGGGCAATGGCGACATCTGCTTCAGCAGCTACGACGGCGCCAACTGGAGCGCGCCGGCCGCGGTTGACTCAGACACCGCGCTGGACGTGATGCCGGCAATGGCCACCGACTCGACCGGGTATCCATGGGTCGTCTGGATGAGCGAACGTACGGGACTATGGAACATCTACACGTCGCTCTACAGCGGCGGGGAGTGGCTTCCGGCCGAGCCGGTCGAGCCCGGCAGCGGGCTTGATATCAATCCCACAATCGCCGCAGGCTCGGCCGATGGCGACGTCTGGGTGGCATGGCAGAACCTGACTTCGGGCAACTGGGACATCCATGCCAGGCTCTTCCCGCAACTCGGCGTCACCGAACTGCCCGGCACGTCGGTGCACAGCCTGTCGGTAAGCCCGAGCCTGTTCCGGGACGGCGTCAGGTTCAGTTGTCCGGCGGATGCAGGCAAAGTTGAGATTCTCGACGCCACGGGCCGCCTCGTGTATTCGTCAGCGGGCCCACACGGTTCCTCGTTCCGGCTCGACCTCCGCTCGCTCCCGGCCGGCGTCTACCTGGCGCGCGTGGCGACCGCTGAAGGCACCTTCGGGCAGCGAATCCTGAGGTTGCGCTAGGCGGCGGACCGCACAGTGAATCGTCTTCCCGGCTACTTGTTCCGGGCCGTTTCGTTCGAGCGCAACCGGCTGCGGATACTCGACCAGACACAGTTGCCGCACCGCGTGGCGTATCTGTACCCTACCAGTGCAGTCGAGGTGGCGGCAATCATCAAGCGGCTCGCCGTGAGAGGCGCGCCCGCCATTGGCGTCGCCGCCGCGTACGGCCTCGCGGTCGAAGCCAGGCGCCTTCCCGTTGCCCGGCTGAGTCAGGGTCTGGAGCAAGCGGCGCGCACGCTCGCTGCCGCACGCCCGACCGCGGTGAATCTGAAGTGGGCTGTTGTCCGTGTCATGCAGTCCGTGGCCGTCGGTGGTCCGACGCCGGCCGCGGTGCGCCGCGCTGTCACAAAGGAAGCTAGGACCATAGAGGCGGAGGAGGTAGAACGCTCGCTCGCGATGGCACGGCACGGCGCGAAACTGCTTCCGAAGAATGCCGAAGTCCTAACCATCTGCAACACCGGCGCGCTGGCAGCGCCCGGACTGGGCACGGCCTTGGGCGTAGTGTTTCAGGCTCACATTGACGGCAAGCGGCCGCACGTCTATGCCTGCGAGACAAGGCCGCTTCTGCAGGGCAGCAGGCTGACCACACTTGAACTGCAGCGCGCCAAGATACCGGTTACGCTGATTGCAGATAGTGCTGCGGCCAGCGTGATAGACCGGTGCGACGTAGTGCTCGTTGGTGCCGACCGCATAGCAGCCAATGGCGACACGGCGAACAAGGTCGGGACGCGAATGCTCGCGACACTTGCGCGGGCGGCACGCAAACCGTTCTACGTCGTCGCGCCGTCCTCGACCTTTGACCCCGGGACTCGAAATGGAAATCAGATTGTGGTCGAGGAAAGGGATGGGGAAGAGGTACGAGCCTTTGCCGGCTGCCGTGCCGCACCCGCACGGACCGCCGTGTTCAACCCGGCCTTTGACGTGACTCCCGCCCGCCTCATCACCGGTTTCATCACCGACCGCGGAATTCTTAGCCCGCCATACCGTCGCAGCATCACCCGGCCGCTGGCTCGCACCTGGCGGCGGGGCAGGGAAAGAGACGCGGCCCGGGCAGGAATGCCCGGGCCGTGATGGTTGTCGTCGAGCTATTCGGCGGAGACTGTGACCTGCTCCATGATTACCGGCTTAACCGGCTTGTCCATGGCACCGGTCTGGACCTGCTCCAGTTTGTCCAGCACGTCCATGCCTTCCTTGAGCTGGCCGATGACCGTGTACTGGCCGTCAAGCTGGGGCGTGGGCTGGAAGCAGATGTAGAACTGGCTGCCGGAGGAGCGGCGCTCAGGGTTGACCTGGTCCCCGGTGCGCGCCATCGCCATCGAGCCCTTCTCGTGCCGGCGACCGATTTCCGCGGGCACAGTGTAGCCCGGCCCGCCGCTTCCGTTGCCGGACG
>CAIVTL010000284.1 GCA_903908785.1 Caldifarciminota bacterium
AGTTCCGAAGCTGCTCGGCCCGGGCCATGGTCGTCGCGGTGATTTCGCGGGCGTGGACCTTGGCCGGCTCCTTGAAGTCGGCGATTGTCGCCTTGTACTCGGCTATCAACTTCACCGTGTCGAGGACGACCTTGTCCGTGGTCATGGTCCGCTTGTAGGTGTCAATCAGCAGGCCGGCCCGGCGCGTGAGCACCTGGTCAACCACTTTGTTGACGAGCCAGAGCTTGCGGGCCTCGGCTTCTTTCAGCAGCAGCTTCTCGAGGATGAGGTTGTCGAGGATGCGCTGCTTGCCCTCAGGTGAGTCGAACTGGGAGCGGTAGAACTGCGGAATCGCGTTGAGCCGCAGTTCGAGCGCGGCCTTGTCGATGACGATGCCGTTGACCACAGCCAGGGTGTCTTTGCCCTGTGCGATGGCGGTCGTGTCGGTCGTGACGGTTGCCTGCTTCTTCAGGTCGGCGACCACCTGTTCGTAAATCTTGGCCGTGTTCTGCTGTTTCATGTCCGCGGATAACTGGTTGCGGACGTCGGCATAGACGCGGACCGTTTTCGGCTTCTTCTCGGTGACCTTGATGATGATGAAGCCGTCCTTGGTCGAAATCGGCTGGCTGATGTCGCCGACCTTGAGCGCGAACGCGGCCTGCTCAATCGGCTTGGACTGGGAACCGCGGGCGAACAGGCCCAAATCTCCGCCCTTGTCCTTGTCCGGGGCGGTCGAGACCTGCTTCGCCACGCTGTCCCACTTCTTCGTGGTATCGGCGAGCAGTTCTCCGCGCAGCTTGTCGGCCTCGGCTTTGGTCGCAACCTGGATTTGCCAGCCGTGGACCTTTTCCGGAGTCGTGTACTTGGTGGCCAGGTCCTTGTTGTATGAGGCCTTCAGTTCCTTCTCGGTCGGCTCGCTCTTCGCGTTGACCGAGCGTTCGTACCATTCCTGGAACATCGCCCGGTTGCGCTGTTCGCCGAGGCTGAACACGAAGGCCGTATCATGCGTAATGCCGGCGGCTACGGCGGCCGAGTAGAGCAGCCGGTTGTCGATCATCGTGTCGAGCAGTTCCTGTTTCTTCGCGAACTGCTCGTAGGCGGCCGGGTTGCGGCTGATGCGGTCGTCGAGTTCTATGCGGGTCAGTGGGTAGGAGTCGACCAGGGCGACCCGCTCCTGGTAGTTCTTGCGGAAGCAGCGTTCGATGGCGTCGAGGGCATCGGTGCCATAGGTTGACTTCGAATAGCGGGTGGCCACCTTCTCGTAGTTCTTGGCGGCTTCGAGGTACTTCTCCTGCAGTTCCTGGGAGAGCGCGAGGCGGTACAGGACGTCCGGCAACTGCTTGTGCTTCGGATAAGCCGCGGCCAAGGCAGTGTAGGCCGCTTCGGCCCCGGCATAGTCGGCCTTCTTGTCGAGCAGGAAGTCACCGATTTCCAGCCGGGTGACGAACCGGTCCGCCGACGATTTGGCTCCGGCATCGAGCCGTTGCAGCATCGCGTACGCCTGGTCCATGTCGTTTGTGACATAGAGCCGGTACACGCTATCGAGCGCCGCGCTGAGCGGGGCGGCGCTCGCGCCTGCCGCCGCAACCAGGCAGAACAGGACGAGAGTCAGGGCTTTCTTCACGCAGGGCCTCCTTAAGGCTTAACCAACGTTTACCTTTTGGTTAGACGCACGAGCCGCGATTCCGTTACCTGGCAATCTGCAGGGCGATCATCATCACCGTGCCGGAAAGCAGCGGAATCACGACGTTATCGTTTACTTCTATCGGCAGCACCTCGACTACCGAGGCGGAAACCGCACCAAGAATACCGATTCCGATGGGAAGGTCAAGACCGGGTAGGATTGACACCACCCCGGCCACGCCCAGGCAGACGAGCAGACCGGCGAGCGCTCCCTCCAGTGTCTTGCGGAATATCCTCACCCGGCCGACCGAAAGCCCGACGATGGCCGCGGCGGTGTCGCCGAGGGCGAGAAACGAGATGGCGGCGATGAATACGCCGCTGACGCGGCCCGAGTCGCCCGCGCCGAATATCAGCAGGCAGGTCAGGGATGCGAGCATCAGGTACGAGCCGCCGGTGAGTGAGGAGAATTCCTTACGGCGCAGCAGCGACCCGAACAGGACAATGAAGATGCTCTTTACGGAGGTAATGCGCAGGCGCATGAAGTCAATCAGCAGGAAGATGAAGGTAGCGCCGGCCATCAGGGGTACGGCCAGCCGCCAAGGCGTCAGGTAGGCGGCAACCGGTATCACTAGCGCCGCAAGGTGGGGAAGCTTGCGGCCGAGTTCGGCCCCTAGAATTCGATTCCCCCGGAAATCTGCTGCGGGCTGCCGAGGTCCCGCGCGTCCGGGGCGACGCCGGAGGCGTAACCGTAGTCAACGTGGAACCGCTTCAGCCGCAGTCCCAGCCCGAACGAGAGATTCCCCCGGTACACGCCGAGCCGGCCGAAAAGCACGTTCCGGAACCCGTACTCGACGCCGAAGTTCGGCGTGAAATCGAGGCCTTCGACGTTGGCCTCGGTCTCAAGTGCGAGGGTGAGCCGGTCCTTGGCAAACCGGAACGACTTGGCCAGGCCCAGGGCCGCGCGCGGCATCACGAACTCGCGCGTGCCGGTGTCCCAGAACAGGGGAGAGGTGCTGGCGTTGCGGACCCGCAGGCCGACGTCGAGGTCGGTCATCGGGGTCAGGGTCGCGCCGAGGTCAAGGCCCATGCCGAAGGCCGAGCCGACCCCGAGGTCCTGGTAGATGAGCTTGCCGTTGCCGCCCAGGCTTAAGTACGGCGAGAGCGTGCGTGCGTAATTGACGTAGCCGACGACCTGGGTCGCGCTGACCTCGCGGAGGACGTAGGGCCGGTTGTTCGGGCCCGGGGGCAGGGTCGAGTCGGGTAAGGCGGTCAGCTTGATGCCGGGAATGCCGTTGTGCAGCACGGCGAATCCGATGGACTGAAGGCGGGAATGGAACGAGATGCCGAGATAGTTGTGCTTGACCAGCCCGGAGAAATCCTCGGAGTGGAGGAACAGCACCGACGTCCGCGCAAAGCCGGACGGGCGCGATGGGTTGTAGTAGATGGCGCTCGGGTCGGAAGCCGCCGCTACGACCGCGCCGCCCATGCCGATGGCGCGTGCCGACGTGCCCAGCTCTTCAAAGTCGCCCGCATAGCGGGTCGCGAAAGCGGTCGCGGCCAGCACGACCAGCAGGGCAACTGCTACTCGTCGGCAAGGGCTCGGACGGAGGAATCTGCTATTCATCTTCTCTCGGTTTCATCCTTCATAGTTCAGCCTTCAGCCTTACATCCGGCGCACCGTGCCGGTCAGTTCCTTCTTCAGCTCGCGCATCGGCCGGCCATAGGTCGGACGCGCGGTCACGCCTATGCGATACTCGCCCACAGCCACAAGTTTTCCTGAGTTGTCGCGGCCGTCCCAGACAATCAGGGCTTCGCCCGGATGCTGCATGTGGGGCGGGGCAAGAGAACGAACCAGTTTACCCGAAGGGTCGGTGATGTCCACTGTGATGTCGGCCATCTCGGTTACGTAAAGCGCGATGGTCGTGCCGGGCTTGAGCGAATCGAACTCGGCCGGGTAGAAGCCGATGAGATACGCGTCGAGGCCCAGCCAGTAATACTGGCCGCCGTTTGCCTCGGAAATGAAGACCTGGCCGAATCGGCGCCAGATGGCGATGCCGGTGGGCGACTGGAACGTCGTGCCTTCGACGCCCTGCCGGCCGAACGACACGATGTAGTTCAGCTTCGGGTCGAACACGTGAATCTGGGAATTGAGTTGGTCGGTGACATAGACGTTCCCGTGCCGGTCGTATGCGCAGAAGGCAAAACCGGCCTCATCCAGGCCGATGCGGCGCATGTCGAGCGTCCGCAACTGCGCGCCGTCGTCAAGCGAGAACTGGCTGATGCGGGTTCGGTTCCGGTCAATCACGACCGCGGCGTTCAGGCCAAAGTCGTTGTAGTCGGCGCTCGGGTCCATCACGCAGATGCCGGTCGGCCCTTCGAGGTCCGCGGTCCAGGCCGTGACCACCGCGCCAAGCGAATCGAACACGACAACCCGGTTGTTCCCGCTGTCCGCCACATAGACCCGCCCGCGCGAATCAATCGCCACATCCCGCGGCGCCTTCAACTTGGCTTCCTCGTTAGTAATTAGTAATTCGTCATTAGGAATTACGCCTACCCAGTGCAGCAGAGTCTTCTCATACTTGAGTCTGACAACTCGGTCGTTGTCGGTGTCCGCCACGTACACTGTGCCATGCTTGTCGCAGCAGATGCCGTGGGGATGATTGAAGTGCCCGGTGTCCTTGCCCGGTGAACCATAGATGCGCGGCTCAATCAGCTTCACGTTGTAGACAATCTGGCTCGAACCTGAGTTGACTCCGAACATGGTCAGGATGTGGTCGTCGTTCGACGTCTTCGGGTCGTCCTCCTCAACCATCTTGGCCCCGCACATCCCTTCCGGGTCATCGAGCTTGAAGCTCTTGCCCAGGTACATGCTGATATACAGCCGGCCAATCCGGTTGAACCCAAGGGTATGGCTGAACGGCGGCACCAGCAAAGTCGTGGGGTCGGCAACGATTAGTGCCAGGAAAAGGGCGAACTGCACTGGAGAGATACTATCGGGGCGGGACTGCTAGTCAAGCAGCCTTGGCCGACGGCTGTCGGTCGTGGTCGCTCAGAATCTGACCGAGAGCAGCCGGACGTTGAGTGACGGGTGGGCGATTCCTTCCGCGTCCCGCACCGACGCCAGCCCGACCGAACCGGGCACGAGTCGGCTGCCGAGAGAATCCCGCGGGCGCGAGAGATTGTAGCCGACGGTCGCCATTACCGGTGCCGCCACATACACGACTGCCGCACCCGTGAGACTGACCGCGCTCCCGATTCTGGCCGCTGGATACGAGGAGGGGTCATGCGCATAGACCCGGGAGCCAGCGATTATCAGAGCCATGCCCACTGCGGTCGTCCCGCCCGCCCACGCTGCGGTGGGCAGCAACTTCCCGTCCTGTCCGAACGAACTGCCCATCAAGTAAGTACCTCCGGCGCAGCCAGCGGCTCCGCCCGCATAGAGTGCGCAGGCGACGGCCGTGGCTGCTTCTTCGATGCTCGCCCTCGTCTTGGTAGCGACGTAGAAGGTAAGCAATCCAAGCCCGGCACCGCAGGCCGCTCCGCCGACGATTCCGCCTCCAAGCTCAGCTGCGTAGATGCCCAAGTTCGGCTCGCGCCGGGGACTCTCAAGCGGCTGACCGTTCGCCGTCGCCGCGACCCCGAGCAGGGCAACCAGCACCACGGTTCTGAGACTAGTTGTCATCGCGGACATGGTAGCGGCAGGGCCG
The DNA here is from genome assembly GCA_903908785.1 of Caldifarciminota bacterium. Lineage (GTDB taxonomy): Bacteria > Hydrothermota > Tepidihabitantia > Tepidihabitantales > Tepidihabitantaceae > UBA2258. The sequence goes on from CAIVTL010000284.1 coordinate 5,310, forward strand.
GGCGTGTCATTGCCGCGCTTCATAGATGACCTTGCCTTCGCGGGCGTAGGCGGCGACGGGCGACGTTCTGCTTTCGTATTCTTCGGGCGTCATCAGCACGAGGTCCATTGGCACGATGAACTTGAGCACGGTCTCCATCTCGGCTTCCCGCGTCAACTCGACGCGGGCGAAGATGTCTTGGTTTCGGAAATCACCGGAGACGACCGCAAGGTCAATGTCGCTCTCGTCGTCCGCCCGGCCGCGCGCGTGGGAGCCGAACAGTACCAGCTTCTCCACGTGCAAGCCCCGCACACGCAGACGCCCGCTCAGGTAGTCTATGACTTCGGCAATTCTGATTTCAGCCATGCGAGTACCTTCCTGCCTTCGTTCAGTATTCCCTCTGTCCTGCGGCTGTCAAACTCGGCCGACATCCTTCTGAGGTCATCC
>CAIVTL010000285.1 GCA_903908785.1 Caldifarciminota bacterium
CCGTCTGCTGCCGCGCGCGGGCGGTTACGTCAACTGGCGACCCGAGCACCCACGGCTCGGTGTAACTCAGGCGATAGCTGGTCCGCGCGAATGCCGACTGCCAACCCGCCTCCAGTCTCCGGGCGGAATCGAAAAGGTTGTGGAGGGCAATCTGGGCCAGGCCCGTGACTTTCCGGTCGGCCGGCGAGTAACCGGCGACGCCGCTCGCCCGATTGTTACGCCGGCCGATGACCCAGAACCTTACGCCGTACGCACCGGCGGTGCCGACTATCGCCTCGGAGTCGACCGTAACCAACCCGCTCTGTTCCAGGCGCTGCCGCCATTGGGCCACAACCGCACGCGAGTAGCTGCGCCGGGAGAAGCCGGCAACACGCTCCAGCAGTTCCGGCCGGGTACCGGGCCGGCCAACGAATTCGATAAAGCTGACCTCGACCTTTGGTCCGGCCGCGACCCGGAACGCCGGGTACACGAATCCGCTCTCCTGGGTCAGCGCCGCCGGGGTCACCACGCAGAATGGGTACCCGCCGCTCTCGTGGGCCGACAGGATGGCCGCGGCGGCGCGGTCCACGGCCACCCGGCCGAACACGGTGCCACGGCCGGGCAGCGACCGGAACAGTCTCTCCTCGGGCACGACGGAATCGCCCTCGATACGCCACCCCCCAACACGCACCGGTTTCCCGGTGTCTCCTACAAAGAAGGAGTCGACCCGGACGATGCTGTCGGTTTGGACACGGGAAACGGTCATCGGCCCGGCCAGCGCGCCCACGGCCCAGCCGGCAAGAATCACCAAGATGGCGGAATTACGAATATCGCACGCCGGGTTTCGGACTGAACGCGCCCCTTCTTGCCGGACACCAGACCCCTAGACCACTTAAGCACTCAACCACTCTCAGCCAGGCAGTCAACTCATGAACAGATACTGACGCCACCCGTCCGGTACGTCGCCCAGGTTCGCAATGGCGAACGTGAAGTAATGCGGCTTCTTCGGCTTCCGGCGCAGCGGCATCAGCGCCTGAACCGGCGTCATGTTGCCCTTGCGTGAGTTACACTCGGTACAGGCGCAGACCAGGTTCTCCCACGTGTCGGTGCCGTTCGCCGCCCGGGGAATCACGTGGTCGGTGGTCATCAACGCCCCCCGTCGACCGCAGTACTGGCAGACGCCGCCGTCCCGGCGCAGGACGTTCCGCTTGGTCAGCGGCACTTCCCGCCGCTTCACGCGCACGAAGTAGTTGAGCCGGAGCACGCTCGGCAGTCGAAACGACAGTCGCACGGTCCGGGCCGCCGTGCCGGACGCCTCCAGCATCTCGGCCTTGCGCGACATCACCAGCACCAGCGCCCGACGGGCCTTGCAGACCGATAGCGGCTCGTAGTTCTGGTTCAGCAGCAATACGTGTCGGTCGAGCATCGCTCGGTCTACTCTCGGACGAACAGCTCTTTCATGAAATGCTACACGAAGACTAGTCACTCGGAATCAGCGATTCCGAACATGGAGCCGGCGGGAGTTGAACCCGCGACCTCTTGACTGCCAGTCAAGCGCGCTCCCAGCTGCGCCACGGCCCCAATCGAACCAGCTAAGTTTTACCAGAATTCGCTTGACTGTCAAGCACGCGCGGGGTCGCGAAAGGACGTTCAGTCCTGGGCTCGTCGTAACGCCAAATGCGACAGGTCGTCGCAGGCGCCAAAGCCGGTCACAAAGCTCGCCTAGGAGCCTGGTCGAAAGCAACGGACAGGGCAGGAGAGGGTATCGGGGATACTGTATTGAGCATGAGGGGCCAGGACACGCATCGGCAGGCGACGGAATATCCAGTGCAGCACACATGTGGAGATGAAAGAATGAGCAGGAAGCCTGACCTACTCCGAATGCCCCGGGAACTCTCCACCACGCCGAACGACGACCGATGCGAGGCAGCGCCGCAAGTTTCCAGTTCCCGCTTCGCCATTTTTCCTTTCCCCCTCGCCTCTCGGCGGTCGTACGTCGATCTCCGAGCGCGCCCGGGCGCGCACCCAGGGCTTCACCGTCTGATTGACAGTGGACGCGGGGCGGCTAATATCCTGCGTGGCTAAGATTAAGAATATTCATCAGAAGCGGCCGCCGAAGAAGTTCCGGCTGCCGAATGCTGTAGTCCAGTGGGGAATCGTCG
>CAIVTL010000286.1 GCA_903908785.1 Caldifarciminota bacterium
GACATGGTCTTCTTCCCGGCGGGGCCATCACAATCTCCGTCTTTCATCAGCGACCTACAATTGTACTGCATGGATCCAGTATGACATATAAGGGTGACATGGAGGTTGTTGAAGAAGCCACCCCTGTCATTCTGAGCGCAGCGAAGAATCTTCGCGATGATGATTCCACGAGAGTTAAAGGACCCTTCACTTCGTTCAGAGCTTGCCCTGAGCTTGCCGAAGGGGTGACATGTATGGGATTTCTCAACAGCCCCACTGTAACCACGTCACGCCGTTCCATGCCCGAATCCAACGTCCAAGCACAGAAGGGCGCGGCCTCTTGTGAGGTTCCCAGGGAGCTCTCCGCGAAGCTCTGATGTGTGAAATGCCTACTGCGGACCGGAGGGATTCGGATTCAGGTCAGAAGTCCGGAGGCGAGGACGGAGGTCAGGCGCTGACGGCCGGTGCGAGGTGTGGTTCGGGATGGCTTGACTCGCGGGCGGATTCAGTGCACAATCTAGTAGTGGTGAAGGTCAACTGCCCGGAAGGAAATAGGTGGTTCTCGCCGATTCCAGAGGAGAAGTCTTGAACAAGCACAATCGCAAGAGTGGTATTTCCGCGCCTGCCGTCATCGCCGCGGCGGCCCTGCTGGTCCTGTCCTGTCGGCCGGCCGGTCCGGTGAACTGGGGTTCGTTCGACGAGCAGACAATCCAGAAGAACCTGGCGGCGCTTGAGTCCGCCGGCGACATCTATGCCCGGGAACTCGCGGCCGGCAACGTCGACTCCGCCGCGCGGCAGGCGCAGGCAGCGCTCCTGTCCAGCCCGGGCGTTGACACGGCCGGCATCGCGCCGGACAGTTCAGTCTGGGCGCTCTTCAGTAACGGTCTGCTGGCCGGCACCGGCGAAATCTGGGAGAGCGGCGTTGATTCAACTGGCGGACGGTCCCCGGCTCCGGGAAAGGTCGGTATCAGCAGTGGCTCGGAAGTCGCGCCGCGCCTGACCGTTGTCACGCCGAACACTGCTGAGGAGCCCATCTCGGGGGCGATGGGTGTGGTGGCCGACGGTTTCCTTCACGACATCATGCGGCGGCCGGAAGCCACAACCTATGCCGATGCACAGGTGACCAGGGACGCGGTCCGGGACCTGTTTGCCTCAGGACCGGGCGTGATATACTGGGTCGGGCACGGCATACTCATTCGGCTTCCGGGCGTCGGCCCGGTCAGCGGGCTGATGCTCGGCACGACCTATGATACGCGGGCGATGGCCCAGGCCGCGGCCGAGACTCTGCTCGAAGACCTGAGGCCTACCGGCAAAGACAAGCGCTGTGCTTTGTGGTGGAACCAGGCCGCCAAGAGGTACGACGTAATCCTGTTGCCCGGGTTTGTCCGGGAGTACGCCGATTTCGACCACGTGGGGTCGGAGGCTCTGTCCCTGACGAAGACCATGGTCTGCCTGACCGCCTGTTTCAGCGCGTATGGCAACCCCGGCGACCTCGTGCAGGCGTTCCTGGACAAGGGCGCGGACGTAGTCTGGGGCTACGACTGGGCAGTCCAGCAGAGATGGTCCGCATTCCGCGACTCGTCGTTCTTCGACAACATGACTGACACGTGCTTCCCGTTCGAGGCCTGGCGCCGGCAATCCAACGTGTGTCCGGAGTCATGGGGCGGAGGGAACGCCAGCCTGCAGGTCTACGGCGATTCGCTGGTGCGGCTTCAGAACGTGATGCGCCTGAAGAAGGACGGCCAGATGTATCGGGCAGCGACCGCGTACGGGGAGCGCGCTGCCGGCCGTTCCGTCGTCGTCGGCGCAGTTCGGCTCCAACCCGACGCCGAGCACAGCGAAGAGGCGGTCTCCGCCGGCCTCGAAGTCCACTTTCCCGGCAGCGTACCCGGCCACTTCAATACCGCCGTTGATGAAGCTGCGCTGGTCTCGTGGATCGACATGAAGACAAGCCGCGTGTACTTTGCGGCCAGGAACTACGTCGGCGTAGGCTGCCAGATTAACGTTACCAAGTCCACGTCGGACTTCATAAACGGCAACTTCTCGGGCGCCGTCGGCTACTGGGAAGTCACCCAGAACCCCGAATCAGTCCCGCCGATTCAGACCCTCCACCTGGCCGGCGGCTGCTTCAAGGTCACGATGATAGACACCACACAGAGTCCGGGCAGCCGGAGGGTGGCGGTTTCCGTGCCAAGACGGTAGAACCCGGGCTCTGTCGCTGCGGATGAACCGGACGGCGCTGCGGCCCGGCTATGCGGGCGCGACGATGCGCCAGGTGTAGTTAACCGGGCAGGATTTGCGCAGCATGGCCGAGACCGAGCAGTATTTCTCCTGCGAGAGCTCGACCGCGCGTTTCACCTTTTCTTCGTCAATGCCCCGGCCGTAGATGACGTATTCGAGGTCAATCTTCGTGTAGACGTTCGGGTGTTCCTCGGAGCGTTCGGCGGCGAGGTTCATCTCGATGCCGGAGAAGTCAACGCGCATCTTCTTGAAGAGCGAGACCAAGTCCATACCGGTGCAGCCGCCGAGGCCGATGAGCAGGAGTTCGAGCGGCTTGGTGGCAGAGGAGTCGCCGCCGAAGTCCGGGCCGGTGTCCATCGGGACGAGGTGATTGGTGCCGGCCTTGCCGAGAAATGTCATCTTGCCGGCCCAGCGGACGGTGGCTTCGTGTTTCATGCTTCGCGTCCTCCGAATGAGCAGATTCCGGGTCGGGAACTCAATCTGTGTCCATCTGCGTTTATGTGCGGTTCCATCGGGTGCGGTTGCGGCCCTCGGGGCCGAGCCTAGTTGTTCTTCGCGCCCTGCGCGACCCACCTAGTCACAAGATCAATCTTGGCCGGGGCCAGCGGGCCGGTCTTCGGCATCGTGCCGGCCTTGAGCATTTGGCAGAGCAGCGAGCTGTCGGCGTTGCCGGGCAGCACGTTGGGCACCGAGTCCTTGCCATTACCCATCACGCCCGCGTAGCTGGTGACTACGTAGGGCGACTTGGAGTCGGCGCTGCCGGCGTGGCAGGGCATGCAGTTCTGGTTGAGCATGGGCTGGATGTCCTTGGCAAAGGAGACCGGGCCATTAGCCTGGGTCTGGGCCGGCTGGCTGCCGCAACCGGCAATCAGCAGGATAGCGAAGAGCAGTGCGAGTGCTTTCAACATGATTCCTTTCTTGTATTCGGGCCAGTGATTATCGTGCGGACGCGCTGAATGTCAAACGTGAACCGTACACCGTACACCGTGAACCGTCGAAAGTCAGTCGGACGAAGCGCGGCGGCGCAGCGATGCCGATAGTTTGGTCAGCATCATTCGGACCTTCTCGTATTCTCGCGTGAGTTCGAGACTCGCCCGCTGGTCGATGTACCCCAGTTGGCAAGCCAGGTGAAGCTGATAGCGGACTTCGTCACAGGAGCCATTGGCCATGAGAACGAACCGGTTGAAGTCCTTCGTGCTGCCGCGCGATGCACCCTCGACCAGGTTCATCGGAATCGAATAGGCAGCCCGCCGCATCTGTGCCGCGAGGCCGAATTTCTCTTCACTCGGGAACGAGTTGGTGAGGTGGTAAACGTCGAGAACCAGCCGGTCAGCCAGCATGAAGACATCGTACTTCCATATGTCGGGCATTAGCAACCTCCTCTACGGTATGCGGTTCACGGTTCACGGTATACGGTCCACGGTATACGGTTTACGGTGCGCGGTTCACGGTTCTGTGTCCTACGGTGCACGGTGTACGGTGTACGGTTCACGTCAGGTTGAACGACACCATGCGGATGTCCGTCATTTCATCGATGGCGAAGCGCGGGCCCTCACGCCCGATGCCGGAATCCTTGACCCCGCCGTAAGGCATATGGTCGGCGCGTGTCGTTGCCGAATCGTTGATGAGGGCGTTGCCGACTTCGAGTTGCTCGGCGGCGCGGAACGCCCGGCCGAGGTCGCGGGTGAAGACGCCGCAGGCAAGGCCGTAGTCGTATGTGCCCAGCGCCGAGCCGTGGTTGAAGAGCGCAATCGCCTCATCGAAGTCGCGGAAAGTGTGCATGGTAACGATGGGGGCAAAGCTCTCTTCGCAGACAACCGGCAGGTCCGGCTTGGTGCCCAGCAGCACGGTCGGGAACATGACCGTTCCTTCAGCCGTGCCGCCGCACAGGACTTCGGCGCCGGCAGCCCGGGCTTCCTCGACCAGCGCGAGGCCGCGGCCGAGCGCAATCCGGTCGATCATCGGGCCGATGTCGGTTTCCTGGAGCTTCGGGTTGCCGCAGATGAGTCTCTCGGCGGCGTCAACGAACCGGGCCGTGAACTGCTCGGCGATGGACTCGTGTACGTACAATCGCTGGGTGTGGATACAGACCTGGCCGGAGAAGGAGAATCCGCCGGCAAGGCAGCGGGAGAGCGCGGCGTCGAGGTCGGCGGTCTCGTCGATGATGGCGCCGGAGTTGGAGCCGAGCTCGAGGGTGAGGCGTTTCAAGCCCGAATCGCGCTTGATTGCTTCGCCGACCGGCGGACTGCCGGTGAAGGTGACCATGCGAATGCGGGAGTCGCGCACCAGCGCGCTGCCGACCGTGCTGCCTGAGCCGACCACGATATTCAGGGCTTTCGGCGGCAGGCCGGCATCGAGCAGGACACCGCCGAGCCGGAGCGCGGTCAGAGGCGTCTTGGTCGCCGGTTTGAGGACTACGGAGTTGCCCGCGGCCAGGGCGGGCGCGACCTTGTGCATCACGAGGTTGAGCGGGAAGTTGAAGGGCGTAATGGCGGCGATGACCCCGAGCGGAACGCGGATGAAGAAGCCGCGGCGGTTCTCCGAGCCGCGGGCCGCGTCCATCGGCACGGTCTCGCCGTGGATGCGCAGCGCCTCAGCGGCAGCAAAGCGGAGGGTCTCGATGGCGCGGCTGACTTCGGCCGCGGCGTACTTGCGCGGCTTGCCGGCTTCGGCGATGATGGACTCGGTGAACTCGTCGCCTCGCTCTTCGAGCAGGCCCGCGGCCTTGGTGAGAATCGCGGACCGCGTGTGGGCAGGCAGCCGACGCATGTCGGCCGCGCCGGCCTCAGCGGCCGCGATGGCGGTATCAACGACCGCCTCGGTCGCGACCGGCACCTCGCCGACTACCGACTCGTCCCACGGATTCAGAACTTGAACCACAGAGCTCACAGAGGACACAGAGAGTCCGGTCATGAGTAACTTCCCAACGAGATTGAACCACAGAGGCCAAAGAGAGTTCTGTCA
>CAIVTL010000287.1 GCA_903908785.1 Caldifarciminota bacterium
GGACTGGACCCAGGCCACCGCGTCGGCGGCATGGCCGGCGCGGTACGGCCACACGGCGGTGGTCTTTGACAACAAGCTGTGGGTGATGGGAGGAGCCAGAGTAGAATCACCGCACGGCGGTGACTGGTTGCACGATGCCTGGTGCTCCACCAATGGTTCGGACTGGACTCCGGCAACCGACTCGGCGCCATGGTCCGGGCGGTATTGCCACGCGTCGGTGGTTTTCGCCAACGCCATGTGGGTGCTCGGCGGATATGGCGACGACAGCCTCCGGAACGATGCCTGGTATTCCTCTAACGGCGCGGACTGGACGAGGGCGTGCTCGTCGGCGGCGTGGTCAGCACGGAACCTCTACACGGACGTGGACTCCTTTGATAACAAGCTGTGGGTGATTGGAGGATGCGGCGTTGACTCTTCCGGCAATAGCCTGCCCCGGACTGATGTCTGGTGGACGCAAGGTCTCCCCGGGGTCCAGGAAGGAAATGCGGTCATCAACACCCGGTTCGCGTTGTCGAATCTGGGACCCAACCCATTCCGGGACCAGGCAACAATCCGGTGCGAAGCGCCGCGCGGCGAGCCGATTACACTCCGGATTTACAGCAGCAGCGGCGCATTGGTCAAAGTCCTGGCGCAGGACGTTGTTGCGCGCGGGCCCCAGCGGTTCGAATGGAACGGCACCAATGAGACGAATGTCAGAGTTCCGTTGGGCATGTACTTCGTGCGACTGACAGCCGGAGACTACGTCGGAACCGAGAAACTCGTGCTGCAGCACTAGCGGCAAACGGCAGTCAAAGAGCGGCCGGAGTGACACGCACTCCGGCCGCTTGCGGTTCGTGCCCGGGCCAGGCCGGCCGGATTCAAGCGGATGGCACCTGCCCATGGGCGTCTGCTTAATTGGAGCGGCAAACTGCGAGCCGTCAGCCGCGAGCTGTCAGAAGCTCATCCTGACGCGCTGACCCGCGGCGCAAAACTCTTTCGTTATCATGCAACACGATGGTCTCGCTCCCGCGCACTGGCTGCCATTGACCATTCTCGGGCCTGGACAGGTCCGGTATCCCGGCCTTCTCCTATTTCTTCTGCTGCGGCGGCCGGGGCCGAACGCCAAGTACGTTCGGGACCGGCCACGGCCGACCGTTCCCATCGTTCTCCCTGAAGGACGTCTCGTAGCTCCCGACCAGCTTGCGCTCCACATTACCGACATGCAGGTAGAGCTGGGCTTCCGGACCGCCTTCGAGGTGCTGGGCCGCAGCGATGCCGATGCCCGCGGCCAGGAGCTCGCGGTTCAGGTCGCGCATCGCGAACGGCGAGCGGCAGAAGATGAAGAGAATTCGACCCTTGTCATCCTCGCCCAGCGCCGCCTCACTCCACCGCTTGCGTTGTTCGAACCACACGCTCTCGCCCGGCCGTTTGATGAGCCGCATATTCTGAACCGCGCTGGCGTAGTCTTTGAGGATGCGCTTCATCGTGATGCCGGGCGCGTCCATGTCGAAGATGCGAAAGGGCGGAATGTCCCGGCCGTGTCGCGGGCCGAACGCCGCAACCGACTGGTAGTCGTTCACGCTGCGACAGCTCACGTGCCTGTCGGACCGGAGAAAGCCGACGTGCGTCTTGCAGTCGGCGCCGAACATCCCGGCATTGATTGCGGCCGTGAACTTCTGGCTCTCGCACCACTGCTGAACGGTGTGCCCGGTTGATTCGCCGGTCCGACTCACGCCGATGAACGCAAGCTCCCAGAGTTCGGGGTCGAAGCGCACCACGGTAATCCGCGAGTTGCCGATGTTGCTTGGCTTGGCGGCTCGGAACTCCGTGAGTTCCATCCCGGGGGCAAGTGTCTTCCAGCCGCCACCGGCCGACATCAGCGCGAGAAGAACGGCAATGTGCATCACGTTCAGGACTCCGATTGCATCGTCCGAGATGGTAGAAGGTCAGACGATTGAGTCAACAACAACGTGCGGCAGCGCGCCC
>CAIVTL010000288.1 GCA_903908785.1 Caldifarciminota bacterium
CTGGGCCGGACCCCGGAGGGCATCCGCGCCATCCGGCCGATGAAGGACGGCGTTATCGCCGACTTCGGCATCGTCGAGATCATGCTCAAGACCTACATCGGCATGGTCCAGCGCAAGAAGCTCTTCGTCCGGCCCCGGGTCATCGTCTGCGTTCCCTCGGGCATAACCGAAGTCGAGAAGCGCGCGGTGCGCGATTCGGTCGAGGCCTCGGGCGCGCGCGAGATTTATCTCGTGTCCGAACCGATTGCCGCGGCCATCGGCGTCGGCCTCCCGGTCGAGGCCCCAACCGGCAACATGATTATCGACATCGGCGGCGGCACGACGGAAATTGCAGTCGTCGCGCTATCCGGCGTGGTCAACGCCGCCTCGGTGCGCGTTGCCGGCGACGAAATGGACGAGTCGATAATCAACTACATCAAAAAGAACTACAACCTCATCATCGGCGAGCAAACTTCGGAAGCCGTCAAGATCGCCATCGGCTCGGCCTACGCGACCGGCAAAGAAGAAACCATGGAGGTCAAGGGTCGGGACCTCGTCTCCGGCATACCGAAGATTATCAAGATTACCAGTACCAAGGTGCGCGAGTCGCTGGAGGAACCAATTTCGTTGATTGTCGACGCGGTGCGTCTCGCCCTGGAGAAGACCCCGCCGGAACTGGCCGCTGACATCGTCGACCGGGGCATCTACATGTGCGGCGGCGGTGCGCTGCTGCGCGGCCTTGACCTGCTCATCAAGGAGGAAACGAGCCTGCCGGTATTCGTGGCCGAGAACCCGCTGGAAAGCGTGGTGCGCGGCGCCGGCCGCATCCTGGAAAACATCAGCGTCAACGAGAAACTCGTACTCCGCGCCAAGTAGCAGACAAAGCAAGGGGAAAGGGGAAAGTGGAAATGACGAATGACCGGACTTTGCCATTTCACCTTTCCACTTTCCACTTTGATTTGTCCTTGTTCCACTCCCTGACAACGGCAGCCGCCTCGCGCGGCTGATTACAATTTGGCCAAGCGACTCGTCACCGCCGGACCCGACCGCATCGCCTGGCTGGTCATCCTGCTGGGACTGGTTCTTCTCCTCCTCCCCCACCGGCTGCGCCTGGCGGTCACCCAGCCGTTTCAGACCGTGCTCCTTGCGCCGCTCCGCCTCAGTGGCGCGGTCAGCCAGTCGCTCCACGACTCCAGAACCGAAAACGAGCGACTCTCCCTGCTTGCCGCTCGGCTTTCGGTCGACAATGCGCGTCTCGAATCCGCCTCCCGGTCCGTTTCCGGCCCCTCGCCCCTCGCCCCCAGCACCTTGGCCCTCATTCGGGCACCGGTCATCAGCCGCGACCTTACCACGTTCGAGCGCTGGCTCGTCATCAGCCGCGGCACGCGCCACGGTGTGCGGCCCGGCGCGCCGGTAATCACGCCTGACGGCGTATGCGGCAAGGTCATCGCCTGCGGCCTGCACCAATCCCTGGTCCAGACCTTGCTCGCCCCCGAATCCCGGATTGCCGTGCTCGACCTCCGGTCCCGGGTTCCAGCCCTGGCCCGGGCCGACCGCGCCGGCCGGCTGGTCCTCGACTACGCGCCCAAGGAATCGGACTTCAAAGTCGGCGACACGGTTGTGACCGCGGGCCTCGGCACGGTCTTTCCCAAAGGACTCAGGCTCGGCGAGGTCGTCGGGGTCCCGGACCGACCCGAAGCGCTGTTCAAGCCGGTGACCATCCGGCCGTTCGCCGATGTCAGCCGCATCGAGCAGGTGTTCGTGATTAACCTGCCTGAAACCACTGCCCTCGACGCCGGGTCAGGGTGGCTGGAGAACACGGCCCGTCCCGAAGTGAGCATCCCGGACCAACCGGTCGGCCAATGAGAACCTTCGTCGCGTTCCTCCTGCTCTACCTGCTCTTCCTGGTTCAGGCCAGCGTTACCCCGTGGTGGCCGGATTTGGTTCTGCTCGGGCTGATTGCGGTCTCGCTGCACGAGACCCGAATCACATCCGCCCTGGCCGGGGCCTTTACCGGGCTCTGCCTCGACGTCACCAACCCGGCCTTCACCGGCACCAGCCTGTTCGCCCTCGCGGTGACCGGCTACGGCGTAGCCTCGCTGCGGACCCTGTTCTACCGGGCGCGCTGGGCCACCCTCCTGTTCGTGCTGATGGCGCTGGCGCTCAAGTGGGCCGCCCTCGCGCTCTTCGGTCCGGGCCTGCCCGGCCTGGCGCCGCTGCTGGTCTCATCCGCCCTGACCGTCGCGCTGGCCCCGCTGGCCGAGCTGGGCCTGACCCGACTCCTCTATCCCGGATGGCAGCCCGCCTGACCCGGCTGACGCAGGTCCTGCTGGTCCTGCTCGGTATCCTCTTTGTCCGCCTCGTCCATCTCCAGGTTATGCAGGGCCCCCGCAACTCGCGCTTGAGCGACCGCAACCGAATCCGCAAACTGGTTCTCCCGGCGCCGCGCGGCCGCATCTTCGACCGCAACGGCGTCCTCATCGCCGACACGCGACCTTCGTTCACGGTTTCGGTAATCCCGACCGAACTTACCGACTCGACCCTGCCCCTGCTCGCCCGGCTGCTCGACGTTTCCGAACCGGACATGCGACAGCAGCTCAAGCCGGTGGCGATGTTCACCTCGCCGGTCAACGTCAAGCGTGACGTGACGATTGAGGAAGTCGCCCGCGTCGAGGAAAGCAACTTTCGCCTGCCGGGCGTGCACGTCCGCGTCGACCCGGTGCGCCACTATCCGACGGCCAACCGCTACTGCCACGTTCTCGGCCACATCGGCGTGGTAAGTGAGGACGAAGTCCGCGGCGACACGGCCCTGCGCCCGCTGGACTACGTCGGCCGGGCCGGCATCGAGGCGTGGTACGAGTCGCTCCTGCGCGGACGCGACGGGTCGGAATATGCCGAGGTTGACGCCCGCGGCCAGGAAATCGGCGCCCTGCCGGAGAAGCGCCCGGAACCGGAGACACCGGGCCGGGACCTGGTACTGACGATCGACGACCGCATCCAGAAGCTCGCGTGCCAACTGCTGGCGCCGTACCCGCGCGCCGCGGTGGTCGGGATGGAAACAAGAACCGGCGCTATCGTCTGCCTCGTCTCCCAGCCCGACTTCGACCCCAACATCTTCATGGCGCCGATTGACGCCGCGACCTGGGATTCGCTCATCTCCAACCCGTCGAAACCCTTCTTCAACCGGGCGGTGACGTCCGGCTACCCGCCCGGCAGCACCATGAAACCGGTCGTGGCCCTGGCCGCGCTCCGGCAGGGCGCGCTCACGCGCGAGACCCGTTTCCAGCCGTGCACCGGCTCGTACAAGTACGGCAACCGCATCTTCAAGTGCTCGGCGGTTCACGGCAGCCTCGACCTCGCGAGCGCCATTGCCCAGTCCTGCAACGTCTACTTCTACCAGGCCGGACTCCGGCTTGGGCTCGACAGCCTGACCACCTACTCGCGGGAAGTCGGCATGGGCAGCGTCACCGGCATCGACATGCCCGGCGAGAAACCCGGCAACATCCCCTCGCGCCAGTGGCTCGACTCGCGCTATGGCAAAGACAAATGGGGTGCCGGCTCGGTCCTCAACTTCGCCATCGGCCAGGGCGAGGTCTCCGCCACCCCGTTGCAGATGGCGGTTGTCTACGCGGCAATCGCCAACGACGGCCGGGCGGTTCGACCCTACTTGGTTGCGCGGGTTGATTCGGCCGGACGCACGATACACACAACCGTACCGGAAGTCCATCAACTACCGATGCGGCAA
>CAIVTL010000289.1 GCA_903908785.1 Caldifarciminota bacterium
CCTTGCCGGGTGCTCGTGGCCAGAACTGACTCCGCAGCACGGACTTACAGGGTTGTGCACATGCCCCCGGGACGAACACGAGGACGAACCACGGAACGAACCCTACGCCATGGGGTAGGTCGTATCTCCCTACGTGTCCGATGCCGCGAAACGTGCCGTGATGGAGACCGGCTCTATAATTGAAGGATGTACGATGAACGATTTCGTGATGGCGACCGCGATGGAGTCCGTTGTAACGACCAAGTGATGTAAGGTGAAGGAAACCACGCCCGGCGTCGCGATGCCCTGAACGAGGACCGCGATGACCCGGACCGCGGGTCGGGCTATGAGCCGAATCATGGGTGGGCCGATGAGCGACACCGCGGGTGCGACCGCTGGTCGGGCCACGTGCGAATCCGCGGGTGAGGCTGCGACCTGAGTCCGGGGACGCAACAAACAATTCCTTACGCGACGTCATTCCAGGTTGTAGATTCCAGATTCCAGATTTGCGGGGCGATTCGGAGTCGGCTCGCAGTTCCCGACAGTCTAATGTAGCGGTCAGGGACGGCCGGAACCACAATTCTGCCGTACAGTGTACGAACCAGGAACTGCCCGGAGGGCGGCAGTCGAACAAGGAAAAGGCTAAGGTTCAGGTTAAGGTTAAGACCGAGGTCTGAAACGGGCTTTGACGCGAGGTTTGAGACGACCGGTGAAATGACCCGTTTCGCGAGCAACGCGCGGAACAACGAGCGAAGCGATGCGAGAAGCGGTTTCGTGTGCAACGCGCGAAGCTCTGAACGAAGCCTTGATTCAAGCGTTCAAGTGAGCGCTTGAATTAGCTTTCCGGTGAACTTTCGGATGAGCTTTCCTGCGAGCTTTCCGACGAGCTTTGTGGAGAGCTGTTGCGAGTTGCGAACTGCGAGTTACGAGAGGCGAAGGACAAATGGCGGACGGAGGAAAGAGGATGGTGGGTAGCGAGTCGCGGCTTGCGCTTGCACCCCTATGCTTGACAGGACGCGAACCGGCTCGATACTATCTCAGTCTATTTCGGGCAGGCACATTGAACGGAGGTCTTGATGACTGGCCGACCGAGTCGGACAATATTACCCGCTCTCATCCTCGCCTTGTTCGCCGCCGGCGCGTTTGCCATCGGGCCGACCAGTCCGGCGGCCCATTCCGCGCTTGATACACTCGGCCGGCAGGCGTACCGCGTGCTCTGGGATTTCCACCCGGTGAGCGGGACCCAGTCCGGGTTCCACGAGTTCGATGCCAGGCTCGGCGACTATTCGCCGGCCCGCGTCGCCGCCCTGAAGCTCAAGGTCAACCGTTTCCTTACGCAGTTGAACGGCCTCGATACGCTCAGCCTGTCGCTCGACGACCGTATCGACCGCGAGCTGCTTGCCTCAAACCTGAAGATGGAACTGTTCTGGCTGGAGCGCATCAAGATGCTCGAACGCGACCCGCACTTCTATTCGGACGAGTGCATCGGCGGTGTCTATTACCTGCTGCTGCGCGACTTCGCGCCGCTGCCGGAGCGCGCGCTAAGCGTGGCCGAGCGGCTGGAGGACGTGCCGCGATTTATCAAGCAGGCCCGCGCCAATATCAAGAACCCGTCCCGGCTGTACGCCGAGGCCGCGGTGGACGAACTGAAGGACGCCGAGGACTTCTTCAAGGAGAGCGCGGGCGAACTGGGGAAGCAGGTGCCGGATTTGTCCGGCCGGCTTGCGGCGGCGGCGGACAAGGCGGGGAACTCGCTCCGGTCGTGGCGGGCCGAGCTCGAACTCGCCCTGCCGGGCTCAAAGGACAGTTTCGCGATGGGCAAGGCGGACTTCGACTATCTGCTGGCGACCGACAAGTTCCTTGATTTCGACTCCGACTCGCTGTTGCGGATGGGCGAGAACCTGTTCGCGCGGACCGACTCGGTGATGAAGGTGCAGCGCGCACAGGAGGCCGAGATGCTGAAGCGGCACGCGGCCGTGCCGCCAAAGGATGAACCCGCACCGGAGAACTTCTCAAAGCAGGACGTGCTGGCCGACGAGCAGGCGGAGGCCGACTCGATGCGGGCGTGGGTCGCGAGCAGCCACTATGCCACGGTGCCCGATTGGGTCGGGAAACTACGGGTAGTCGAGACCCCGGTTTTCCTGCGCCGCATCATACCGGGCATTGCGATGGAAGGGGCGGCGCCGCTGGATAAGGTGCAGACCGGCTACATGTACATCCCGCCGTTGCCGGACCCGCTCGACTCGGTCCAACGCCTCCAGTACTACGACTCCGGTCGCCGACACGGCTATCGCGGCGGCATCGTGCACGAAGGTCTTCCCGGCCACCACTTCCAGATTTCCATCGCCAACCACCACCCGTCGTTCATCCGCCGGCTGCAGTTCAACACGCCCCTGATTGAAGGCTGGGCGCTCTACTGCGAGCAGGTGGTGGTCGACCAGGGCCTGTACCCGCCCGACTCGTTCCCGGACCTGCGCTGGCTCGGTGGGGTCTGGTTCCGGGCCGCCCGCATCATCGTTGACGTGAAACTCCATACCGGCAAGATGAGTTACGACGACGCCTGGCAGTTCATGGTCGACAAGTGCTGGCCGGACACCGCGTTCTTTCAGGCCGAGGTCCGGCGCTACTGTCTGTCGCCGAGCCAGCCGATGAGCTACCTCGTGGGCAAGACCCAGTTGATGGCGCTGCGGGACGAGTACCGGAAGCGACAGGGCGACCGGTTCTCGCTGAAGGAATTCCACGACCGTTTGCTGGCCGAGGGCTCAATCCCGGTCAACCTGATTCGCCGGAAATTGCTGGCCGAGTAACCCGCCGCGCGCGCAGCCTGTCATTCTGAGCCCGTCGCTCGCCGTCATTCTGAGCGCAGCGAAGAATCTTCTATCCTCGCCCCGGGTAAACTCCGTGAAGAATCGTCGGCCCCGAAGACTCTTCGCCTTGCGGCTCAGAGTGACAAACTCACGCGAAGCTGGTATCGCCTGTCATTCTGAACGAAGTGAAGAATCGTCGGCCCCGAAGACTCGTCGCCTTGCGGCTCAGAGTGACAAACTCACGCGAAGCTGGCATCGCCTGTCATTCTGAACGAAGTGAAGACTCGTCGGCTCCGAAGACTCTTCGCCTTGCGGCTCAGAGTGACAAGATTACGGGACGTTCTCTCTACTGGAACACGACCCGCTGCCAGGAGAGCGAGTCGTGGGCGAAGGTAAAGAGCAGGTAGCCTTTGCCGGTACCGTAGTCGGGCGCGCCCGGCGCCATCGTGCCGCAGGTGAAATGATTGACGCCTTCGACCACTGCGTGCCGCCACGCGTGGATGTGGCCGGCGCACCAAGCGTAGACACCGTACTTCGCGAGCAGGCTTTGGAGCTTTGCCCGCTCAACCGAGCTGGCAATCCGCCACATAATCGGCGTCTCGCCGTCGTGAATCGGGTAGTGCGTGAGGACAATCTTGATGAACCGGCTGTCTTCTAGTTCGCTTTCGAGCCAGTCGAACTGGGTTGGGCCGATGGTACCGTCGGCGGTGTCGAGGAATATCAGCTTGATGCGGTCGGCGATGACCACCGGGAAGCAGCTCGGCCCGTAGTTCTCTTTGAACCGTTCCCAGCCGTCGGCCTGGAACAGGTCGTGGTTGCCAATGGTGGCGTAGTAAGGGATGCCGACCCGGTCGAAGTCGAGCTTGATACTGTCAACCTCGTCGGCAGTCGCGTCGTTGGTCAGGTCACCGAGCGCGCAGAAGAAATCAACGCCCCTGGCCGCGACGTCCTGCCTGAACCGGGCCATGTTGTTCACGGTGTCGTGTACGACCTGGGGGTCGCCGAACACCGCGAAGCGGAATGAGTCCGGGTTGACCGAAACCGGGCCGGGCGCGGGCGGCTGGCCGGACAGGTTCTCCCGCACGCGCTGCTCGACGGTCTTGCGGGTGGCGATTGCCCAGAGGTCCCATTTGCACGCGGAGAATGCGAGCACCGCCAGCAGACTGAGCAGAGCGACCCGCCTAGAACTGATACTTCACCCCCGCGCGGAGTTCGATTTCATGGAACTCTGCAAGCCCCCCGGAGAGGCCGGCGACAGCGGTGCCGACGTCGGCAACCAGATCCAAGTTGTCCTTGAGAGAATATGACCCACTCAGGCAAAGCGGGAACTGCTGTACGTTATGAACCGAAAGCAGGTCGTAGCTTGAGAAGTCCGCCTTGAGCCACCAGTTCTCTCTCCGCAGGAACTTCCACGTCAGGCGGTAGACGTAGTTCCATTCGGACGCGCTTCCGCTCCAGACGTACAACGACAGGTAGTCATTCACGCGCAATAGCGGCACCCGCCGGGCAATTCCGAACCCGGCCTCGACACCAAACACCGGGCCGGCCTCGATTGCCGCCAGCGCTCGGTTCTCTCCTGCCCGCCAGTCGTTCCACTGCTGGTGCTGAGCCGCCAGTCTGAGTGTCAGCCCAACGGGCCGGAACAACACCGCGCCGAGGCCAAGGCCGACTGCCCCAAGGCCGTTGTTCTGAAACAGGCTGAACGACAACCCGGCATCTACTTTCAGGTATTGGACGGGAACGATGTCGGCCGTTGCGGTCACAAGCATCTTCGACTCGACGCCCGGTTCGCCGCGATACCCGAACCGGACCGAAGGCGCGACAGTCGCATAGCCCGTCGCCCCGGCCAGGGCAAGCACGGTCAACAATCGTGTCATGCGCATCGAATGAGGATATGGAAATCGGCGGTAGAAATCAAACGAATCGGACAGCCATCCACAGATTTCACAGATTACGCAGATTCTGGGCTAGGACGCCGAGGACCGGAGAGGATCAACCACAGAACGCGCAGGTCGCGCAAGTCAAAAGGCAAAGGTCAAAGGTCAAAATGCCCCGGGGCGGAAGCTGCCACGAAGATGCGAAATGTGCGAAACAGGAGCACGGGAGAACCTCCATGCGAAAACAACGATGTCGTGGCTCTGAGACAATCTGTACTACAAGCGTGCAGGATCGTCGCTTTCGCGACGTTATTTCTCTCTGCCGCCTCTGTCCTGAGGCCA
>CAIVTL010000290.1 GCA_903908785.1 Caldifarciminota bacterium
ATAGCGTTTGCCATCTGGCGCGACCAAACCGTGTACGACGAAAACCGCCATCTCGCCCAAATCATGCGCCACCAGCTAAGGCAGAAATCAAGCATGGCTTGACATAGTGGGTCTGAGCGCAGCGAAGGGTCTTTGCACTCGAAGATTCTTCGGCGTCGAACGCCTCAGAATGACAAACATTTCCTGCTCTCATTAGTATGTGGGCGCGCAAGACAGGCTTGCTCAAGAATCTTCATGCCTTTCTGGGGTCTTTTTGTATCTATGTGTGGCGTCGGACGTTAGCGAAACGGTCTGCAGGAAACAGGCTGGAGTCGACGCTCCGCGAACCGGAGTGGGGACCGTTCTGGGAACGGTTCGCGGGGTGATTTCCAGCGGGGCTCTCGCGCGGGTTGGCGGATGGGTTTTCCACGCGATTCTGCGGCCGGTTTGCCCCGCGATAACCGGACACTCTTGGAAGGCGACTTGCGGGCGTATTCTTGCGGCGATTGCCAATCCTACTTCCCAGCCGATTCGCATCGCGACTTGCAGGCGGACCGGCGGCGCGATTCGCAGAGGGACTTGCAGTGGGATTCCCGCTGCGACTTCGATAGCGTCTTGCGGGCTCAGGCTGAAGGACGGGCGGCGCGGGCGCTTGGAGGCTAGCGGGCGACGAGGTCGGCGGTGAAGGACTGGAGGTCGCCGCGAATCCGCCAGATGCGCAGCTTCATGTCCTCACGATGGCCGAGGAGGGTGTCCATATCTTCGTTCAATGAGGCGAGCTCGTCGGCGGTGATGCTGACGGGTTGGTGTCGCAGTTCGATGTGGCTGAAAGGCAGGCCGGGGAAATGCTGCAGCAGGCGGGGCGTGAGTACGAGCAGGTCGACCGAGGTCTCGCCCCAGTCGGTGCGCGAAATCCGCATGGGGTAGAAGAGATGGTCGGTCTTGAATCGGTACTGGATGGCTTCGTTGGTCTTCGGCTTGTCAGTCAGTTCGACGACGTCGAAGACGAACCAGGCGAATTGGTCGCCGAGGTACTCGTCCACGAGACCCTTCATGGCCGGAGGCAGTTGCGGGTTGTCCACGCCCGACTTCTTCAGGTAGTCGTTGACCCACTTGATGAACCCGGCCGCGTCCAGCACGTGCGCGACTGAGATGTCGTGGGCGCCGATCTTCTCGTGGAAGGTGATTTCGCCCGCCGGCTGTTCCCATCCGCCGTCCCGGGACTTCGCGCTCTTGCTTACCATGTGCTGCCGCAGCTTGTGGTTGATGAGGTCGGTCGCCTTGCGGAAGACCTCGACGTCGCCCTTCTTCGCCATGGGTTCAGCGGGCAGGGGCATGACCTCAAGGACTTTGGTTTCAGCGGATGCATGGAGGTCGGTGGTGAGCAGGAGGATTTCCTCGTCGCCGTTCCAGCATATCATGGCCCGCTGGGTCGGCTCAAAGACCTTGACTCCGGGATTGAACGGTATTGAGCCGCGGTCGGCGAGCGCTGATGCGGCGAGGATTGTCAGCGTAAGGAGTGCGGCTGAAATGGAACGGTGCTTCATTAGGGCCATTCTAGGAAGCTGGAGTGTGAAGTCAAGAAGGCGCAAGGCGAAAGGGGAAAAGACAAAGTAGAGGAGGGAAAAGCGGGAGCTACGCTCCCTCAATCCAAGGGGTGCCGTGGGCCGTGAGCTGTTAGCCGTCGGCTCTCCTGGGCGCGAGGAAGAGGGCGGCGACGACGGGGCGGATGAACGTGCCGCCGTTGTCGTTTATGAGCTTGCGGATGGCGCGGAAGAGCGAGTTGCGCACTGCGGGTGCGAGAATGGCGTGGTCGGACATGGTCTTGAGCAGGCCGATGTAGCGGTCGGACGTGTATTCGCTCTGCCACGGATAGCGCAAGACTGTGACCGGGCCGAACAGGCCGGAGCTGACAATCTTCTTACGCTGGCGTTCGATGCGCAGTTCGGGCGGCAGGGAAAGATGCATGTGCGGGGCGATGCGGCGGTAGATGGCGTGAAGGTCGTTGAAGAACTCGGTTTCGGTTACGTCCGCGAAGTTCCAGAGCAGGGCAAGCGAGCCGGTCGGCTTGAGCGCCCTGGCGCAGCGTGGATAGGCGACTTTGTACGGAATCCAGTGGAACGCAGTTGCGGCCAGCACCATGTCGAACGCCCCTTCTTCCGGTTTCCAGTCTTCGAAAGCGGTGTTGCGGATTTCCACTTTCGGAAACTCGCGGCAGTTGCTGCGGCACAGACGGGCCATGCTCGCGCCGAGTTCAAGGCCGAGGATGGAGAACCCGCGACGGGCAAGAGGAAGGGTTGCCTGGCCGGTGCCGGGGCCGATTTCGAGAATCCGGCCGTCCTTAGGGATGTCGGACCGTCGCGCCAGGTCATCGAAG
>CAIVTL010000291.1 GCA_903908785.1 Caldifarciminota bacterium
CAAAGAGATGGCGCTGGCCGTCGAACTGGAACGTCACTATTCAAAGGCCGAAATCCTCGAGATGTACTTCAACCAGATATGGTTCGGCGGCTCGGTCTACGGCGTCGAGGCCGCGGCCGAGAAGTACTTCGGCAAGACCGCGGCCCGCTTAGGCCCGGTCGAGTGTGCCACCATCGGCGCGATGCTCGCCAATCCCTCCGCCTATTCGCCCCTCAACCACCCGGACCGACTGCTCACCCGGCGCAATTTCTACCTGACCAAGATGCTCCGGCTCGGCCGCATCACCCAGAAGCAACTCGACGCCGGACTGAAGCAACCGCTGGTGGTCCTGCCCCCGGGTACCGGCGGCAACCTCGCCCCGTATTTTGTCGAAGAGGTCCGCCGCTACATGATTGAGAAGTACGGGTACGACTTCGTCTACAAGTCCGGCGCTGTCATCTCCACGACCCTTGACCTCGACATGCAGATGGCCGCGAACCTGGCCCTGTTCTCGCGACTCAACCAGTTGGAGAAGGACTACAACCTGAAACCGACCCTGGCCGGGTACGACTCGATGGCGAAGCGCGACTCGACCATCGGCCCGCCCAAATACCTGCAAGGCGCGCTGCTGGCCATGGACGTGCGCACCGGGTACATCCGCGCGCTGGTCGGCGGCCGGAGCTTCAAGCACAGCGAGTTCAACCGCGCCACGCAGGCCAAGCGCCAGGCCGGGTCCGCGTTCAAGCCGTTCGTCTTCGTCGCCGCGGTGGACAACGGCACCACTGCGGCCGACATCGAGCTCGATTCGGCCATCACCATCAGGATTCCGGGCCAGCCCCCGTACCAGCCGCATAACTATGATGCGAAATTCCTCGGCCGCGTCAGCCTGCGCCGGGCGCTGGCGCTCTCGCGCAACCTCGTAGCCGTTCGCCTGATTACGAAAGTCGGCCCCGAACTCGTAGCCCGCTACGCGAATCTCATGGGCATCACCGACCGACTGCAGCCCGTCTATTCGCTGGCGCTCGGTTCGGTCGAGGTTACGCTCCTCGACCTCACCAACGCCTACAACACGCTTGCCGACAACGGCATCCGGGTCAAACCTATCATGATTATGCGGGTCGTGGATGCGCGCGGCTCGGTGCTCGAAGAGACCCGGCCCGAGGAGCAGCCGGTCCTGCGGCCCCAGACCGCGTACGTGGTCGCCAACATGATGCAGAGCGTGGTCAACGAAGGCACGGCCACGGTCATCCGCCAGCTTGGCTACGAGGGCCTGGCCGCGGGCAAGACCGGCACGACCGACGACTACGCCGATGCCTGGTTCATCGGCTTCACCCCGGAAATCACCTGCGGGGTCTGGATGGGGTTCGACAAGAAGAAGACCATCTTCCGGGGCGCGACCGGCGGCGGGATTGCCGCCCCGGTGTGGGCCGACTTCATGAAAGCGGTGCGGCCGGACTCGATGCCCTCGGACAGCTTCGCGGTCCCGGACAGCATCATCAGCCTGGCAGTCTGCGAGCAGACCGGCCAACTCGCCACTCCGGCCTGCCCACGCGTCCGGTACGAGGTCTTCATCATGGGCACTGAGCCAAAGACCCCATGTACGCTTCACTCGCGAAAATAGGCTGGGGCAAACCCCATGTCCCAAACCTCACCTCTGAGGAGCGGTCACGAAGTTGAAGTACAAAGGACAAAGTCCAAAGGACAAAACAAGGCA
>CAIVTL010000292.1 GCA_903908785.1 Caldifarciminota bacterium
AGCTTCCGTTCGTGGTGCTTCAGGTCGTTCTCATGGCAGATGAGGAACCAGAAGTCCTTTCGAGAGGCCGTTGCCAGTAACCATGCCCCCTCAAGATTGCGCGCCAACTGGTCGCGCCTCACGTCCCAAGTAGTACGTCGCGAGAGACAATCGTTGCGCTTTCCCTCGATCCAGACCAGTGCCCGCTTGCACACAATGAGGCAATCGGCATGCGTTGGTCCCTCGAGTTTCAGTTCTCGGGGGATGCCGCCGGTACGACCGTGTGCGAGCCGGTCCAGCACCTGACTTCTCTTGGGGTTGCGCGCAACGCGCCGTTCGTATTCGCTCCTTCGGCGAGGGTCCCTTGCCACGAGTCGGGACGCGTTCCGGATCATCCATCCGAGTCGCTGAGCACTTGCCGGGACTGTTTTCTCCTTGCCGAAGTCCATCGACATGACTTTCCCCACATCCCCTGTCGGTTCAATGCCATCTGCGAGCCTGAGCAAAGTTGCGACCCAGCCCTCGCCGCCATGCTTCTTCAACCACCCAAACACCGGCTCGACCCTTGTGCGACCACTGTGTTGGTCTTCCTTCATGTGACTTCTCATCGCTGCGCGTTGTCGAATAACGCCTTCAGCGCATACGCGAACTTCATCCCGCCTCCTTGTCGTCTTGCGATGGACGCGCCCCTGACCGGCCTGCTCTCCCGATGCAGGCCAGGCTCAAGCGCATCTGCACGGACGGCGGATTTCACTGTTTCCTCTGCAACATCCTAGGTCAGACTTCGGCGAAGTCAACCAGCGGCAGCCGGCTATCTGGCAATGACGACCTTGCGGACGAAGACGGCTGACGGCTCACGGCTCACGGCTGACAGCTCGCGGACAAAGTAGACCCCGGGAGAAAGACCGGATACGTCATTCGCGCCGGGATGAAGATTGGCAACCCGCCTGCCGCTCATGTCGAACAGCGTCGCCAGCGTCTTGCCGGCGAGGTTCAGGCTCCCTCGCGCGACGGTTGCCTGCACTTCAGGGACGGCCTGCACTCCCATCTCGGCTGGGCCTGAGGATTTGCGGATGACGGAAAGAAAGGAGTTGTCGCCGCAACCCGCATACACGCGCGTCCAGCCCGGAGCGGAAGCAATGCCCGCAGGATACGAACCCGACGCAAGAGTCCTGACAATCGTACCAGTCTGGCCGTCAACCACGGTCAGTTCGTCCTCGCCAAGACAATACACGGCGTCTGAGGTGGAATCGTAGTAGAGGAACCGCGCGGCCACCGGTACGGTGGCGACCACCATGTTCCTTGCGCAGTCAATGACCGACAGACCCTCCGAACTCGCGCTGTAGAGCCTGTCGCGCGGCGAGGCGTAGCACAGTGCGGACGGGAGACCTCCAACCGGTATCGTCTTGACCACTTTGTGCGACACACAGTCAATCACGTACACCGAATCGTGGCGCGAGCCGGCGCAGTAGAGCCGCGAGCCGCACGAGTTCAGGACAGAGCACCCCAGTTCGGCCTCGACATAGATGCGGGCATTCACGCCGTGCGAGCCTGGGTCGATGACCGTTACCGTGCCGTCACGACCGAGCGAATAGAGCTCGTGTTGAGCGTCGTTGTAGATAAGCCCGGTTAGCAGCTTGTTGACCTGGAAGAAGTCAATCACGCTGTCCGACTTGCCGCTGATTGCCTCGATGTCGTAGCCGCCGCCGGCATAGAGGACGTCGTCGGTCGGATTGTAGGCAAGCAGTGTGGGCACTCCCTCAACCGCAATCTCCGTCAGCAGCGTATCCCCGACACCGTCCACGACCCATATCGTTCCCGTGTCACTTTCACTGTAGAAGTCGTTGGAGAAATACACCTTGTGGTCTACCGTATTGCAGCACATGACTGCCGTGTAGCTACCAAGCGGTATGGTCGCAAGCCAACTGGCAGAGACCGCGTCAAAAACGGACACAAGACATGGCCCGGCCCCTAGGCAGTAGAGCTTGCCGGACGCCGAGTCAGCGACAAGCGTCTCAGGGTAGCTCTCGTTCGCCCAGATGGCTGCCAGCCGGTCGGAGACGCCGTCAACGGCCACGATATGCTCACCCTCCCCGCCGGCCACGAATACCCGCGCCCGTGCATCGGTTATGCACATCGCGTCGGCGGAGTAGAAACCCACGAATGTCCTCAGCACCTGGTAGTTATCACCGTCGACGACGGTGATGAGACCCGGACTCCCTCAGCCTCCCTCACCGTCAGCCAGGTAGACCTTGCCGTCCAAAGGGCTGAATCCGACAACGCCTGCGTCTTCGACCGGCACTTCGATGTCGGCAACAATAGTGTCGGCGGAGCAGTCCACCACCACGAGTTCATCGCCCGCGGGCACGAACAGGACGTTGCGTACCGGGTCGCAAGCCATCACGTAGGCGCCAAACCCGCCCGGGACAGTCGAGACCACCTGATTCGACGTTGCATCAATCGCATACAAAGTCCCTTGCCACCCTTTCATGCACACGCAGTACACACGGTTGTTCGTCGGGTTGTAGCAGACCGCACTGGGGCCCTCATCGACGTGAACGACCGCAATTACCGTGTCGGCCAGACAGTCAATCGCAACGACGATGCTATCGTGCGGGCTCAGGCAGAAGACCTCTCGCGATGTCGATGCGAAGCACATCGCGTTCGGCGCATAACCGAGCCCTGCGCCGACGCTGTCGATCGTCGCGACCACACGGTCCTCCCGGCAGTCTATCACTGTAACTGATGTGCTCCCCCGGTTCGCGACGTACATCTTGTGGTCAATCGAGTCATAGCAGAACGCGCCGGGACGGTCGCCAACGCCGACCATTGCCAGCAGTTGGTGAGTCGTTCCGTCCAGAACGACGACTGTGTCGGCCCGAGCGTACGCGCAGTAGAGCTTGTTCTCGATTGAGGCATAGTGCATGGCCTCGATGCCACCGCCGACGCCAACTCGACCAATCACGCTGCACCGGTCCGCGTCGATGAGGAGAATCGAGTCGCTTGCGTCCCCGCTGACGTAGACCGTCCGGTTTCGGCTGTTGTAGGCGAGACTCCGCCAGTTGCCGGGCAATCTGGTTGGGTTCAGCAACGGCAGCTCTTTCTCGAGCCACTGGCCGGAGGCCAGTGCGGCAAGCAGCAGAAGCGCCATGAGCGCAACGGATTTCACGGTTTCCTCAACAACATCCTAAGTCAGGTTTCCGCGAAGTCAAGCCGGCGGAATGGGACCGAGAAGCCTCGTGCCGTGGCGCGATAGGCCCGAAGCTACGTAAGCGGCGGAAGGTTGGTGTGTTAGATACCAGAAGGGCGGCTAGAATCGACACCCCGCGAACCAGAGAGGGAACCGTTCTGGGAACGGTTCGCGGGGCGACTCGCGAGGGGGTGTCAGGGCCGAATTCCACGGCGATTCTGAGGCCGACCTGCGCTGCGATTTCGCCCGCGACTTGGCGAGTCTGTCGCAGAGACATCGGCGGACTCACGCGCAGGCTCAGTTGGACGGGCAATGGCCGGCTGAAACGCAAGGTCTTTCCCATCTCGGTCTGCAGAGCGACTCGCAGGCGGACTTGGATGGGGACTCGTGGTGTGAATCCGACGGCCTTTATCGAGTCTTCTTTGCTCCCAACGGTCGGCTGCCCTGAGGCCGTCAGGGCCGTCGGCCGGCTCGGGAAGGCCCGAGCACCTTGAGAGCTTCGCCGGCGAGGTAGAAGGAACCGGCAACGACGATGGGCGCCGCAGTTTGCAGTTTGCAGTTTGCAGTTTGCAGACACCCGGCTCGGGCTTGTGCTTGAGCTTGGGCTTGAGCCACGCTCCTTGCGAGAGTGAGCGCTGAAGGAACGGAATCGGCGGTGACGAATGGGATGTGAAGTCGACGGAAGACGCGGCTGAGTTCGGCGAGCGGCATGGCACGCGGGGAGTTGGGCTGGACCAGAATTGCCTGGTGCACGTAGGGCGCAAGCGGCGCAACGGTCTTCGCCACGAGCTTGCCTGACAGCGAACCATACACTAGAACAACCTGAGGCCGGTTACGAGTTACGAGTTGCGAGTTGCGAGTTGCAGACCGAAGGAAAGGAAGGTGGTCG
>CAIVTL010000293.1 GCA_903908785.1 Caldifarciminota bacterium
CTGTTGGTCGTATGATTTACAGAGCATGTAGCTGCTGTAGCTGCTGCGTTTCCGTAACCGATAGCGAATATGATCCTTCCCACTTGTTGTGGCACGCACGGAATGGGAGGAGGGGCTGACCAGCGCATCGTTGCTGGCGGTCGCGGTCGGTAGGGAGGGTGTCGAGGTGTGAAGCCCGAACTCGTGCCCGACTACTCGCGGGGGCCGAGCAGTTCGTGGAGCGAGTGGCGGAACACCTCAACCGGTCGCCAGAAGTCTAACTGGCTCGGTCAACGGCGACAGCAAGAATGCGGACCGTGTCCGCGGAGGTGGTAGCGTGACAGGAACGGACGAGGTCAGAAATCAGAGGTCAGAATGCAGAACGCAGAATGTCGAGTTTGACTGAACCAACCAGTTGAATAGACTAGTTCATATGAGCATCAAGACCATCGGCACCTTTGAGGCCAAGACCCGCCTCTCCGAGCTGCTTGAACACGTACGCAAGGGGCAGGTGTACCGCATCTCCAAGCGCGGTCGCCCGGTGGCGGAGTTGCGCCCCGTATCGCACCCGCAAGGTCGAGCCCGTTTTGGCTGCGACAAAGGGAAGGTCATAATCAAGCCGGATTTCGATGACCCGTTGCCGGAGATGGAGCCGTACACGAAGTGAGGCTCCTGCTGGATACTCACGCCTTCCTGTGGTTCGCCGCTGGCGATGAACGCTTGAGTAGACGCGCCCGGCACGCACTCGAGGCCGAGGATGCCGAGCGTGTCCTGAGCGCGGCCAGTGTGTGGGAAATGGCGATAAAGGCACGACTGGGGCGGCTCGAGCTGCCCTGCTCCGTCGAGGACTACGTAGCCGAGAAAGCGGTGGACGGGTTCAGCATCCTGCCGGTTGAATGGCCGCACGCTGCCGCAGTTGAACGGCTGCCGCTGCATCATCGGGACCCCTTTGACCGCCTGCTCGCCGCTCAGGCGCTGGCCGAGAAGCTGCCGCTCGTGACCTCTGACCCGGTCTTCCACACCTACGGCGTCAAGGTCATCTGGTAGCGCCGTGACCCGAGTCCTCTTCGCCTGCGTCGGCAACTCGTGCCGGAGCCGGATGGCCGAGGCGATTGTCGCGGGTTGACCATGAGTGCGGCTCGGATACACTTAGGCATGGACCCGCAGCGCCGGCAGCCGCATCGTGAAATCAAGAAGGTCGTGCGGCGGGCGAGACTCGAAGACCTCTGTGAGGTCAGCGATAATCTCGCCTACTGGCTTTCCCGTAGTCCGGCCGAGCGCGTCGCCGCGGTGGAACAGATCAGGAGCACCCACGCCGGAACCTCAGCAAGACTTCAGAGACTTGCTCGCGTTGTTCAACGCCCGCGAAGTTGACTACGTCGTAGTCGGCGCTCACGCCCTCGCCTACCACGGAGCACCGCGCTTCACGGGCGACCTTGACGTGCTGGTTCGACCCGACGATGCCAACGCCCTTCGAGTCCTCGCCGCTCTCGACGAATTCGGGTTCGGTTCGCTGGGGCTGACCGCCGAGGACTTCACGGAACCAGGCAGGGTCGTGCAGCTCGGCGTTGCGCCGGTGCGCATAGATATCATCACGTCCCTGACCGGCGTCTCCTGGGATGAGGCACAGGCCGGTCGCACGACCGGCGAGTTCGGAGACCAGACCGTTCGCTATCTGGGAAAGCAGCAGCTTGTCCGCAACAAACGGGCCGTGGGCCGAAAGAAGGACCTTGCCGACCTGGAAGCGATCGGTGAGAAGTAGCGTGCTGAGCCGCCGCACCGGCGCGGCCGATGGAGAGTGACACCTTGACCCGCATCCTCTTCGCCTGCGTCGGCAATTCGTGCCGGAGCCAGATAGCCGAGGCAGTCTGCCGTGAACTCGGCCGCGACGTTGAGTGCGCGTCGGCCGGCTCGAAGCCGGCAAAGGCAGTCCAGCCGGACACGATTGCCGTGATGCGTGAAGTCGGCATCGACATCTCCGCTGCCCGGCCCAAGGGCTTCAAGGATTTGCCTGACCTCAAGTACGACTATCTCGTCACGATGGGCTGCGAGGTTGATTGTCCATTCCTGCCCGGCGCCAAGGTGGTACCATGGGAGATTCCCGACCCCTACGGCAAGGGCATCGACGAGTACCGCCGGGTGCGCGAACTGATACGCTCAGAGGTCACGAACCTGCTCTTCAGCCTTGGGCATCTGGCCCCGATTCGCTCCGACGGTCATCAGCCGCTGGCCTAGAACGCGCGGCGACCGCGCGCAAGGACAAAGTCCGAAGTACAAAGGACAAAGCAAAGCGAAAGTATGAAGGCCGAACCCGACTCGGTCCTTCCACTTTGTCCTTTCCTTGTTGCTTTGTCCTTAGTCCTTGGTCCTTACTACTTTCTTGAACCCGTTGCCGAGGGCGCGTAGAATCACGGCAGCGATGACCAAAGGAGGCACTGTGCGTAACTTCATGTTGTTCTGCGCGGCCGCGCTGGCCGCCTTGACCGGAATCAGCCGGGCCCAGACCCCGGAGAATGCGTTCGTCATCATCCTTGACGGGATGCGCAACGACGAGGCATTCGAGTCCGAGTCCGCCTACATCCGGCACATCTGGAATGACCTGCGTCCGCTCGGCACCATCAACACCCGCTTCTTCGACCGCGGCTGGACCGCCACAACCGGCGGCCACACGACCATCCTTTCCGGAGTCCGGCAGGTAATCCGCAACAACGGCAACAACACTCAGGACGTCCGTTCATTCGACCCGCTGATGTTTGAGTACTATCGAAAGTACTCAGGCGCGCCGGAGTCCGCCTGCGGCGTTGTCTTCGGCAAGTGGGGCAACATGGGTCAGATTGCCAACTTCGGCCTGGAACCGTCGTTCGGCGAGGCATGGAAAGGATTCCAGATTGGGGACCCGGGCAACAGCGCGGACACCTTCTGCTCGCAGCGCGTGCACCGGATGATGCGGGGACTGAAAATAATGATGCCACAGCTGCCTATACACAATCGCTACTTTGGTATTTTACCGACAATGAAGC
>CAIVTL010000294.1 GCA_903908785.1 Caldifarciminota bacterium
ATGGCCTCTGGGGTTAATCCTATCTCGGTTCTTGGGCGGCTCAGTCTCATTGACACGCCCCGACTGGCTTCTATAATCACAGCCGTCATGCAGCGCCTCGTCACCGCCGGCCAGATGCAGGAACTCGACCGTCGGACGATTGCCGAGCGCGGAATCCCGGGTCTGACACTGATGGAGAATGCCGGCCGGGCCGTGGTCGAGTTCATGGAGAGCCACCTTGGCAACCTTGCCGGAACTCAGCCGTTGGTCGTATGCGGCAAGGGCAACAACGGCGGCGACGGGTTTGTCGTCACGTGGCTGCTGCTTGCCAAAGGCGCGAAGCCGGACTGCATCCTGCTCGGCAATTCCTCGGAGCTGTCAGGCGACGCCCGCACCAACTACCAGCGCCTCAAGGACTCCGGCTTCCCCGTACGGGAGGTCCCGCAAGGCGACAGTCTCCAACCCCCGGCCCCCGACCCCCGACCCCCGACCCCCAGTCCTCTTGAACCGCTGTTCCAAGACCGGAAGCTCATCATTGATGCTGTCTTCGGCACCGGCCTGACCCGCGCGCCCGCAGGCATTGCCGCTGAGGTCATCACGCTCATCAACCAGTCGGGCGCGTACGTCGTGGCAGTTGACCTGCCCTCCGGCCTCGACTCCGACACCGGCGTGCCCTACGAACCGACCACCAACGCCGACCTGACCGTGACCATGGCCCTGCCCAAGCTCGGGCTCTGGCTCTACCCGGGCCGCGCGCACGCCGGCACGGTCGAGGTCGCGGACATCAGGTCAGGGATCGGGGATCAGGGGACGGGGAACGGAGTTCGGACCCCGACCCCTGACAATCAGGTCTTCCTCCTCGATTCCGACTACGTCCGTTCGCTCATTCCCGCGCGCCGGCCGGATGGCCACAAAGGAACATTCGGCAGCGCGCTTATCATTGCCGGCTCGCGGGGCTTCTCCGGCGCGGCCTGCCTTGCGGGCAGGGCAGCGGTCCGGTCCGGGTGCGGGCTCGTCCACCTCGCGATACCGTCCGGCATCGCCGACATCGTTGAGTCCTGCGTCCTCGAGGCGGTCAAGACGCCCCTGCCCCAGACTGAAGAGGCCGCCTTGTCACCGGCCGCGCTCGAGTCCATTCTCGAACTCAGTGGCGAATCCGACGCCGTGGCCATCGGCCCGGGCATCGGCACCGACCGCCGCACCCGGGACCTTGAACTGGCCTTTCTCGCCGAAGTCGAGAAACCGACCTTGATTGATGCCGACGGCATCAACAACCTCGCCGGGCGGCTCGCCCTGCTCGCGCACGCCCGCGCCGGGCTCGTTCTCACCCCCCATCCCGGCGAGCTCTCACGCCTGACCGGGCTCAAACCCGCGGAAATCAATGCCGACCGCGTGGGCGTTTCCCGCCGTTTCGCGACCGAGCGCAAAGTCGTGCTGGTGCTCAAGGGCGCTTCAACCGTAGTCGCGGCCCCGGACGGACGCGCGTTCGTCAACCCGACCGGCAACTCCGGCCTCGCCGCGGGCGGGACCGGCGACGTCCTGACCGGGCTCATTGTCGGCCTGATGGCGCAGGGCATGTCGCCGCTCGATGCCGCCTGCGCGGGCGTCTTCCTCCACGGCCTCGCGGCGGACATCGCGGTGCAAACTCTCACCGAGTACTGCCTCGCGGCCGGCGACCTGCCGGGCTACCTGCCCAAGGCGTTTGCCGCAGTCCTAGGAGAAGGGTTCAAGGGTTCAGGGGGTCAGGGGTTCAGGTTCGAACCCCCGAACCCCAGAACCCCCGAACCCCAGAACCCCGTCCCCTAGCTCCCGATGTTCCACTTGCTCCTGCTCGCCCTGCTCGGCAGCTACACACCGGAGAACTGGCGCGCGTATCCGTCGCTGGACGAAGTCCGGTGCATCTCCAGCACCGGCTCGGACGTGTACGTCGCGGTTCCTGCCGGTGTGTGCATCTTTGACCGCAGCCGCTACCGCCTGCTCCGAGCCCTGACCCGGGCCGACGGAATCGCTGGCGACGTCGAACTCTGCGCCCACAACCCGTCCCGGGGCGACGTCTTCATCACAACCGAAGACCATATCTATCGCTACATACCGGCCACCGGCCGCGTGGAAGAGCTCTTCGCTCCGTTCAAGCACGTCTCCTCCATCGGCATCGCCGAAGGCGGCGCGTACTTCGAGACCGATGCCGGCACCTTCTTCCGCGCCCGCAACGCTGCGGATTTCACGCACGTCACGGAAATCCCGATTGAACTCACCTGGTACGGCGCGAAAGACACGCTCAAGCCGCGCGACTTCCCGGTTCTCACCCCCTATTTCGTCATGGATGAGCAACTGCTCAATCACAAGATTACGCTGGTCCGGCCGGACAAAGGCAACAAACGGGTGTTCGCCGCGGCCGAGGGCTACGGCATCGTTGTCTATGACGCCCGCTCCGGGTTCAGCCAGGCGCACATCCGCTTCGGCCCGTCCCGAGCCCCGGTCCGGCGCATCGCCCGCCTCGACAACCGCATCTGGTTCATCGGCGGCGAGACCGCGGTGTCGCTCGACACCGCCGGGGACTGGCAGTACTTCCTCACGCGGCCCGGCGACCTGTCCACCGGCGGCTTCCGGCTCCTGCTCGGCAACGTCACGACCCTCGAACGGAGCCAGGGCTTGAGCGCGCTCTTGTCCGACTCGGCCGGGCTCCTGCTCGGCACCGACCAGGGCATCTACTCGCTCGGCCCGAACAACAAACTGGCCCAACTGCTCAGCCTGCCCCGCCGGGTCAGCGGCCTGCTCCGGCTTCACGACTCGCTCGTCTTCGGCACTGATGCGGGCCTGTTCCTGTCCGTGGGCGACAGCATCGTCGAATACAGCGACCCCTACGGCGCGACCGACTGGGGCGTGTTCGACATCGTCAGGGCCGACAACGGCACCGCGTACTTCGGCACCCTCGGCGGCATCGTCTCCCGCAACGCCGACGGCGCGTGGTTCCACTACGTCCCGCCGGGCTTCGACCTGCGGCAGCCGGTGAGCGCCCTTGCCGCGACCGGCACCCGCGTCTTCATGGCCACCGGCACCAGCATCACCGTGCTCGACACCAAAGACGGCTCCTACACCATGCTTGACGCACCCCGTGGCTTCTCGGTCCCCGAAATCTCCTCCCTCTACGCCGACGACAAGTACCTCTGGATTGCCTCCCCCGGCCTGATCACCCGCCTCGACTACACCAAAGAACTCAGATAGCACCCGCACCGCCTTTCCGTACCGCGGCACGCATGTGTCTGCGCAACCGTTGACGCGCCGGCCAACGCGGCACTCGGCGCAGCGGTCCAGACTGCTCTGACGCGCGGCCGGCCTGGAACCTTCGCGGCCTTGCTTCACGCTCTCGAACTCGGCCCTCGCATCACCGGCCAACCCGCAGTTGGCATCGCCGCGGAACCTGCCGCGCTGGCCGCTTCGCTCTTCGGCGTTCGTACCAGAGCGAGCATCAGCATCGGCATCTGCGTCCACAGCCGAACGTCCATCGCAACTTCGCGCGCAGTCCAGAGCCGAACCGGCATCACTTTTCCACCGGCCATTTTCCTAGACTACCTCCCCTACTAGGGGCGGTACTAGGCCCGGTACTAGCTGTCCTAGACCATGACCTAGACCCTACCCATGTACTTGACGGTGTATCCCCGGTCGTAGCCCCGGGGCTACCCCCGGGCCACCCCGGGGTAGACCCGGGGGTAGGCGGTCAGGGCGTAGGATAGCTATGTCCGCAGGTACATCCGATGGTACTACCGTAGCTACTACCTGGCCATCTATCGGGCCGAGTACTACAGGATGTACCTGACGGCGTAAGGGAGGTAGCCAAGCCAAGTGGCAAGCAAAACTCTCCTGACGGCAGACTGTGGCAGCTAAGGTATTGTGCTTTAGAGAGGTTATACCACGACGGCAAAGCTTGTGGTCACCCTTGCGCCGATGGCCGCTGCACGTCCATTTTGATACATGGTCCCGACGGACTCACGGGTCGGATTTCCGCTGCAGGCACTGTGGCCGGGTCTTGCAGGACGCGCGCTGTCATTCGTGTTGCCAATGGCCATTCGGGCAACAACGAGGTGCGCGGTCAGTACGGACTCCCGGCGGGCACGCAAACCACCAGTCGGAAATGGCCGCGCCGCCAAATCAAAGGGCGGGCACCTACCCGCCCCGACCTGTACTACAAGCGTTCAGGATCATCGTTTTCGCGACGATGTTTCTCTCCGCCGCCTCTGTCCCGAGGCCATCGGGGTC
>CAIVTL010000295.1 GCA_903908785.1 Caldifarciminota bacterium
TGCACCCCGGACAGGCCGTCGGAAGCCGCAATCGTAAGTGAGCAGCCGGTGCTGGTAGTGAAGTGCGCCCCGGAATTGAGTTCTATCGAACCTGAGCACGCTGTCGAGTCGAAGACGACGATGCTGTCCGAGGTATCGCTGATGGCATCGCTCGTACTCCAACTATCCTTTGCCGCGAGGTAGAATCTGTAAGTCCCCGGCCCGTGCAGGAACGTCCAACTGGTCTCGGCCTTGAACGCGAACCAGCCCATCGTATCGGTGTTATGCACGACCGAATCATGCAGGCCGTAGTACCTCTGAACCAGGAGTGCGCTGTCGCAGGGCACTGAATCAACTGTATCGGCCTCCATGCTCCGCGACCAAAGCTTGAACAGCACCAGCGGCTCATTGGTCTTCCCTCCCGGCGGCATGACCGCATCCACAACGCCGGTCGGGTAACGCGAGACATACACCCGCTTGAATCCGGCGTTATCATCGGTCCCGGCTAGTTCGACGTAGTTGGTCTGCCCAGGATTCGGCAGTACCTCGAGCAAGGCGAGCCCGTGCAGTGAGTCGGGTACGGAGGAGAGCGTGAAGTCGAACTGCGCTGTGTCGCCAGAGTCGATAGACCCAAAGAGCGTCTCTTGGGCTATCGGCACGCCGTTCCAGCATAGACTGACGTAGGTTCGAATGGGACTCGGCTGAAGCTCGCTCCAGGGCGTCGCCCGGTTGCCGTGGTTCCTGACCACCGCATGCACGGTCAGGGGCAGCCCGACGCTCGGCCACGGCGGGTCCAACTTGATGCTGTCCGTCCGCAGGTCAGGCCGGGAGGTGTCGCCGGTCTCGGTCATAAACACCGGCCTCTCAGTCAACGTCGCGTCGAACCAGCCGTCGAGATTCACCGGCGCGGTCACTGCATCGTTGTTCGGGTCGTAGGCCAAAGACTCGGCAGTCACGGAGTCGGCCCGCGCCGGCACTTTGACGCTTACCGCGCCTGAGCCTTGCCCGCCGTTCTTCCAGCACACCCACGTCCTCTTGAGCGTGGCCGGTTCCTCAAACTCGCACATCCGCACATGGTTGTCCACTGCGGAATCGCCATCCATCACCCTCCTATTGAACCGCTTGCCGGTAAGTCGCTCGGCGGTCTGCTTGAGGGCCCACAACGGCACGTTGGGGTCGCTCCCGTGGAGCCCCCAGAGCGCCTCCGTCTGCAACCCATCCCTAGAAGCCGCCCGCAGGGGCCACCAGTAGTTCCGGTCGAACCACCCTCCCGGCAGACTCTTCATTCCCTCCGCCGTCGTGAAAGTCTCACAACAGATGTCGGCCTCCTGCTCAGGGGTCTTGAGCGTCTCATGCGAAGGTGGCGAATTCCACCAGTCGGTCCCTGGCATGCTGAATTCCGTGTTCCATAACTCGCCGTAGTCCCCGTGCTTCCGCATCACGCTGCGTAGCGTATCGGCGCTTGCCTCAAGCGAGCAGGGGTCAAACGGACGGGTCGCGTTCTCCACATAGGGATGTGCAGAAATGGCATCCCAGAAGTGCGGGATGTTCTTACGCTCCACAATAGAGTAGAACTCCTCCAGCCATTCCCTCCCTGAATAGATGGGTCCCAGTGTGTCGGCGTGGTCGGCCTTATTCACGTGGTTCACGGAGTTCACGGCAATCTTGTCGTGGAGATGAAGGTCCCCGGGCGTGGTATACCGAATCGCCGAGTCCATCACCACGGCGTAGCGGACATAGAGAGAACACATGTCGTGAAGCCCCGGACCGACGTTGACGTCCGGGACACTATCGCCCACGTAGTAGAAGTTCGGGTGCCTCCACCAACTGAGGCTGCCGGGTACAGATTCTTCGCTGTTCACCTCGTTTTGCACCTCCCAATCGTGTATCGCGAAGCCACGACTGTCGCAGTGTGCGATGAGCCCCCTTAGGAAGCGTGCGAGGTAGTTTGAGTCGCTGCCGGCCCGGCACTGGAGCCGTTGCGGCGGGCAGCGGAAACACCATGTGTCTCTCACCCCTGTGTCCCTCCTCGTGCTCGCCCAGCTGGGCACTTGAGTCAGCAGGCCCACGGTCTGGCACCCTGCGGCGCTGTCCAGAGACCGCAGCGATGCATCGAGCAACCCAAAGTCCCAACTGTCTGGGCCGAAGAACTGAATCTGGTGCCAATCGACGTCGAGTCGCACTGTTCTCACATGGGCGCTATCGGTCCAGTGGGCCAGCGCCCAAGGATCGAAATGATAAAGCGAGTCGGGGTTCCACCAATCGGCCTCGGCCGCGCCGAAGTACGCTGAATCTATCTCGTCGAGTCGACCCAGGCACCGCATGGCCAGCGCCGGACGGACGGTCTGCGGCGGCGGCTGGTCAACACCCGGCACAATCATCGAGTCATACCTCGTCGCACAGTAGTTGTAGTAGTACTGAATTCGTGCGCCGCTAGCGCGGGACCAGTGGAATTCATACCTCTTGCCCCGGACGAGAGACTCCGCATGTGTGGTCTGGAGACTGCAACGAACCCAGACGTGGTTTCTTGCTTCAGTGGTTTCACCACTGGCTACTTCGAAGCCACCCGGATAGGTCAGCACCGAGAGATTGTACTGCGACGTCCCTTCAGCGCCTGAAAAGAGTTCCGAATACACGAGTTCATCTGCATTCAGCGTCACAACCTCACTGACGTAGTTGTTCGGGAACTCGCTGGGAGTCCATCCCGACCATTGAGCCTTCACCGGGTTCACATGGTACCCGACTACCAGCGGGAAGGCAGTTCCCGCGAGCAGAAGTAGCGCAATTGCTGCGCTTTTCATGCTTTACCTCCTTTTGGCTTTCACGACTTTCATCGTGAAGCTCATACCGTTCCTTTGCAGATTCACGAAGTAGACTCCGTCAGGGTAGCCGGACAGGTCAAGCTGAACGGTTGTAGCCCCCAGTTTGCCCTGAATCACGGATTCCCCGACGCTCGCGCCTGAACCGTTGTAGAGGCGCACGTACGGCCGACCGTTCCCACGCCCAGCCGTAACAGTGACCGGGCCGGTAGTCACGGACGGCGACAGCCGGATATTCGCTTGCTTTCCTCCTTTCTCCTGTGGTTCTTCAAGTCCCACTGCGACTGTTTCCAGAATACAGACACCAGCCTCATAGCAGGCAGCATATAGATAGGACGGCGTCCAGAGCAAACGTCTAAACTCGTGCGGCGGCGTCCACTGCCCCACCACGCGCAGGTTCGCTGGGTCAGATATGTTGATGACGTACAACTGCTGTCCACCTACATATGCCAGCGAATCGCCGACAACAACGTCTGACACCCAACCGCTGATGCGAACGGTATCCAGCACGTGCGGGCTGGCTGGATTCGCGACGTTCAGCGACCAAACCGCACCGCTACCGTACGTGTACGCAATCGTATCTTCGACATCGACCGCGACCATCGTGTTCCATGTCGCCACGACCCGCGGGCTATCAGGCCGGGCAATACTGACCATGGTGAGAGCATTGGACGTTACATAGGCCATCGTGTCTTCAACGTCCAAGTCCCAAGCGTCTCCGCTCAGCACGCAGCTCCCCACCAGCGCCGGCTGACGCGGACGGGCGACGTTGACAATCTGGAAGCGACGCAGTTCAGCGCAGTAGACGAGACTGTCACGTAGCACCATGTCTTGAGGTTGGTTGAACATCCCTTGGCAGACGCCAGCGCGCACTGGGCGGGTCGGTTCGCTGATGTCCACTGACTGCATTCGTTCGACCGGCCAGCCGACGAACGCGAACGAGTCAGCGAGCACCGCGGACTGCATCTGGGGTAGAATTCCTAGCGTGTCATATCGGCCCAGGAATGACGGTTTTGCGGGGTTCAGCACGTTCACCAGCAACAGCCCATCCTTGTCTGAGGCGATTGCAGCCAGTCCGCCCTGAACCGAGATGTCGCTCGCAGCGTCCGCCGCAAGCATTGTTGTGTCGAGCGTCGGCGATTGTGGGTTCTCAATGCCGACCACCGCGAGCCCTTCGTGGTAATCTGCCACTAGCGCGTAGTTGAGTCGCGGTACTACGGTCACGCAGTAGTCCCAGCCCGGAGGGTTGGCCTGACCGATGACGCGCAGGTTGCGGGGGTCGGCGATGTTCACAATTCTGAAGTTAGGGGCGTACAGCACCGTGTCGCAGGTCGGCGGCAAGTAGAGATGGTAGGGTGGGAAGCCGGAGAGAGAACCAACCGGCAGCGGCGCGGTAGGGGTACGGACGTTGTAGACCTTGAGATACTGGTCCGTGGTCCCGAAGTAGAGCAGCGTGTCCCTAACCCAGATGGAAAGCACGTCAAAACCCATCGCTGCGACGCGATGTGGCGAGGCCGGGTTCGACACGTCCAGAATGAACAGACCTGCCTGATGGCCGAGGTAGACGTGACCGCCCGCCACGTACATGACGTAGCCCGAATCGGCGCAGGCTCCGAGCCAGCGAGGACTGGCCGGATTGGCGACTGAGAAGATGCGGAGCGAGTCGCGGCTGCTGGTATAGAGAAACGTGTCCACTACGAAGAAGTCGTATATCAGAGGCTGGCTGAGCCAGTTGAGCAGAGTCGGGTGCGTCAGGTCGTTAATGTCGTAGCACTCGACCCCACCGCTGTTGACGTAGAGCAGCGTATCTCTGACCTGGCATCTGCCGGTCAGGCCATGCGAGTTGATGTCGGAGAGAAGGTCCAGCCTGAGCGAATCCTGACTCCGGAACCGGATGACGCTGACGCCGGAGCCTCTTGAGAGGAACACAATGGTGTCGTCGGCCGTGGCTCTGACGTCAACCCAGATGGATGGGCCAAAGCTCCAGCGCCCGATGCATCGAAGTCCGCTGTCTTGGACAGGAGTGCAGTCGCGCAGATACGGGTCCGGCAGCCCGCGCTTCGCCAGCCATCGCACCTGCTCCCATCGAGGCATCTGCCGCAGCGAGTCGCGGACCAACA
>CAIVTL010000296.1 GCA_903908785.1 Caldifarciminota bacterium
CAATTACACGACGACGAAGAACAAGCGCACGACGCCCGGCAAGTTGGCGTTCAACAAATACTGCCCGCGGTGCCGCAAGCACACGGAGCACAGGGAGACCAAGTAACGAGGGGCGGAGCGGCACACCGGTGTCCACGTGACCCCGGGGCGCGGCTCCTCCATAGGCCAGTAGCTCGAACGGTAGAGCGGCGGATTCCAAATCCGTAGGTTGGGGGTTCAAATCCCTCCTGGCCTGTAGCTTAACATGAAGAGCCTTTTCAAGCGGATAAGAAACTACCTGGCGGACGTCTGGGCCGAGATGAAGAAGGTGTCGTGGGTCAAGCGCAGGGAGCTGTTTACCACGACGCTCGTCGTCATCGTCTTCTCAGTGGTGATGGCGGCCTTTATTGGCGTGTTCGATTTCACCTTCTCCCGGTTGCTTAACCTGGTTCTGAAGTAGGCCGGGACAGGTACGCATGAAGTTCTTCGTCGTCCACACCTACACCGGCCGCGAGAAGCGGGTGAAGGAGTTGCTCGAGAAGACAATCGAGCGGCTGGGCCAGCCCGGCCTGTTCGGCCGCGTTATCATGCCGGCCGAGAAGGTCGCGCGGGTGCGAAAGTCGAAGATCGTCGCCGAGGAGCGCAGGCTCTATCCCGGCTACATCGTGGTCGAGATGGAGTTGAACGAGCAGGCGCTGGCGCTGGTCAACGGGATTCCGGGCGTGACGCACCTGCTCGGCACGAAGCTGGAGCCGATTGCACTGTCCGAGGAAGAGGTGACGGCCATGCTCGAGCAGATCGAGCGGGGACGGGACCAGGCTGAGCCCGAGGCGCCGTTTGAGAAGGGCGAGAATGTCAAGGTGGCCAAAGGACCGTTCGCCGGGTTTACGGGAACGGTTGATGAGCTTTTTGCCGAACGCCGACGGGTGAAAGTCATCGTCACGATTTTCGGTCGGCCCACACCGATTGACCTGGACTTCCTCGATGTCCAGCCAATCTAGGAGGAGCGAGTAATGGTTAAGAAGGTTGCGGCGGTCGTGCGACTTCAGATCCCGGCCGGCCAGGCAACCGCGGCACCGCCGGTTGGCCCGGCCCTGGGCCAGCATGGAGTCAACATTGCGGAGTTCATCAAGTCCTTCAACGAGGCGACCCGCAAGGAGACTCCGGGCATGGTGATCCCGGTCGTCCTGACCGTGTATTCGGACCGGAAGTTCACGTTCGTGACCAAAACCCCACCCGCGTCCGTACTCCTAAAACAGGCGGCCGGCTTGGCCAAGGGTTCGGGAGAGCCGAACCGGGCCACGGTCGGAACGGTCAGCCGCAAGGCGGTCAGGGAGATTGCGGAGCGGAAGATGAGGGACTTGAACGCGGCGGACATTGACGCCGCAATGAAGATTATCGAAGGCACGGCCCGCTCGATGGGCATGAACGTGGCGGAATCATGAGGCGTCACAGCAAGCGGTTCCGCTCGCTGGTTGAGAAACTGGAGCACCAGCAACTCCACCCGCTGGCCGAGGCGGTGCAACTGGTCAAGGTGAACGCCACGGCCAAGTTCGATGAGTCGGTGGATATTGCCATCAAGCTGGGGATTGACCCGAAGAAGACCGACCAGCTCGTTTCGGGCACGGTTTCGCTGCCTAACGGCACCGGCAAGCAGGTGAAGGTGCTGGTTTTCGCCAAGGGCGAGAAGCAGGAAGAGGCGAGGGCAGCCGGGGCCGATTTCGCCGGCTTCGAGGACATGGTTGAGAAGGTTCAGGGTGGCTGGTTCGACTTTGACGTCGCGGTCGCCACGCCGGACACAATGTCCGTGGTCGGCCGGCTGGGCAAGGTGTTGGGACCGAGGGGACTGATGCCGTCGCCCAAGACCCAGACCGTGACGTTTGACATCACGCCGACCGTGAAGAGCCTCAAGGCGGGCCGGATCAAGTATCGGACGGACAAGACCGGCAATATTCACGCGCTGGTGGGCAAGGCCTCGTTTGAGCCGGACAAGCTGACCGAGAACGTCCGCAGTTTCGTCGCCGAAGTCATCCGGGCCAAGCCGGCGACAGCCAAGGG
>CAIVTL010000297.1 GCA_903908785.1 Caldifarciminota bacterium
CCCGGTGGCAGGTGAAGTGCACACCGGAGCGGACCAAGGCCACGCTCGACTCTATCCACGAGGACATGAGAGCGCGCTACGAAGCCGCGACCGCTGCTTTCAGCGCGATGGAGACCGACGTGAAACAGACTCTCAACGCTCGGGGAGTCAACACCATCAACTATGTCCCCTACTTGAGCTTCGCGCGCCAACTCTTCAAGCTGAGCAACAAGAAGGGCATCACCGGCGAGAGCATGGCGATTGAGGCCAAGGTCCTTCTGGAAAAATGGGCGTCGAGAAGTCTCAATCCCGATGTCCTCGCCGCGATTCGATTCGAGAACTTCAGCATCAACGAGCCCAAGCCGCAGTACCCGGGTCGTCACCCAGGCCGGATGCTCCATTGCCTTGCGGAGCGGGGCAAGTAGCTGTAAGACCAGAGTGCCTGGCGTCCCCACTCCGGATAGCGCAGCCTCAGACCCACGCGCGGCAGTTGGCCGGACATCGAATGTGCCGTGGCGGAATCGAGTCAGGCACAGCGTCACCGCTTGGCCCGTTTCGAGGTCGCTTGACGTTAGAGCAGCACGCCATATAATCACAGGCGAGAGTTGATTCTATGGTATTTGAATGGAACGAGAAGAAAGCCAGCGCAAACGCGCGTAAACACGGCGTTACCTTCCATGAAGCCGTAACGGTCTTCGGTGACCCGCTGGCCATCACCTTTGCTGACTTGGACCATTCGATTAACGAACAACGATACCTGACGTTCGGAATGTCTCGATTCGCCCGGCTGGTCGTTGTCTCGCATGTTGACCGAGGAGGTCGGGTCAGAATTATCAGTGCGCGCCCAATGACGCGCGGGGAAAAGAGGATTCATGAAGAAGGCTAAAGTTGGAGAGATGCGTCGTGAATACCGTCGCGACGAACTCGGTCCCGGCGTCCGGGGCAAGTACCTGGATGCCTATCGGTCCGGGACCAACTTGATACTGCTCAGCCCGGACGTTGCCAAAGCGTTCCCGACCGAGGACGCAGTAAACGAGGCGCTGCGCTCCCTTGTCCGCGTCGCGCAGAGGACCGCCTCCGCGACAAAGCGTGCGGCCAGACGCGTCCCGGCAAGCCGTCAGTAGCGATACGAAGACGGCAGGCGCGACGACGATACGCCGTGTCCGCTGCTGACCGATCTCCACCAAACAGCCGCCCGGCTCTCTCCGTGCGGCTGCTCTTTGGCTGACCGAGTCCCACTCGTCACTCGACCACTGGACCGCTTGAGCACTTGACCACTCATCTGCATGACCACTGGACCACTAGACCACTTCCGCGACGACGTCCGCGCCGCGATTAGATTCGAGAACTCCAGCATCAACGACCCCAAGCCGTAGCGCTCGGGCCGTCACCCAGACCGGGCTGTGTCTCGGATTGACTCAGGGCTTGAACTCGGTCGGCCGTCAGCCGTAAGCCGCCAGCCGTCGGCCATCTCGCCCCGCAGCCTTGACATCCCGGCGCACGACGGTAGCATGACTGCGATGACAACCGGACCTCGGAGGTCGCTGCCGTCTGTGGTACTGTTGCTGGTCGCGGTGGCGTATGCCCCAGCCGCCAGCGCCGCAGGCCCCGGCGGTTACCCGGCGGTTAACATTGAATTGCTGCCGGACTCTTCGGCCGAGGTGCTCACAGCGCAGGGCGTTTTCCAAGCGACTGAGAATGCGCGAGCCCTGACACGGCGCGGTGCAATCATGAACAGGTTTCCGAAGAATCCGTCCCGACCGTGGCACTGGTACCGCGCAGGCACACACCCGCTGCTCGCTTCCGTGCTGCCGGGCACA
This sequence comes from Caldifarciminota bacterium, assembly GCA_903908785.1. Taxonomy (GTDB): domain Bacteria; phylum Hydrothermota; class Tepidihabitantia; order Tepidihabitantales; family Tepidihabitantaceae; genus UBA2258. The sequence continues at coordinate 1,800 of CAIVTL010000297.1, forward strand.
TCGTTCTATCTGGCCGAGCATGAACGGCACTATGCCCGCGAGAGTTGGGATGAGGATGACTGGGCGTATGTCGTAGCCGTCAGGGGCGCGAAGTCATACCTGTTGCCTGACGACCTGGGCCAACTTCTGCTTGATGCTGGGATGGAATTCGAGAATTCCGACGTCCCTGTTTGGATGGATGTTGGGACCTTGGTCTGGGCATGCGCAGAGAGGCACTACCTCCTGGGAGTCTGGCAAGACGACATTCCCCCCAGCCGGCGCGGCGATGTCCCATTTCTGCCGGCGCTCACCCTGGACAGCATCCACATTGACACCTTGGGGCGAGACGTGTGGGCGGACCACGAGATCTTCATGCACGTCGGGGACCGAGCCATGGCCTTGAGGGTGCTTTCGCAAGCTCTGCCTCCGACCGACGGCGGGGTCACGCGGACCCGCAATAGACTGTCACCAATCATGTTCGTCGCGCCCGATGACTGTGGCGGGAGAGGGATTGATATCAATCCTGTCCAGACCGGCCTGAAGGACGACCCAGACTTGGGTAAGCCGGAGTCTGGAGGAAACGGCGGGATTCGATGACCCCCGCTGGGCCGACGCGCGTTCGGCGTCCCCGCCACGAGCGCAAGCCATGAGCCGTAAGCCGTAGTCCGTCTCCCCTCGCCCGCCTAACCTTCCCGACCAGCCGCCGACTTGGGCCGGACGGCCAAGGGCGCGCCCGGAATTACGTCCGCGGCCCGGATCTGTTTGACGGCGGGCGCGAGGTCGTTCAGGCACGGCCGCAGGCTGGCGCGACCGTGTGACTTATGGCACGGAACTACCTGCCCGCCATATGTGCAGGGCTTGACCTTTCTGCCGTAGAGTGTAGCTTCTAGGTATGCGAGGTCTCACACCGAATGAGTCCGCAGCGCTCCAGAAGCTCAAGGACGCCCTTATCCATGACTTCCGGCCGGTGGAGTTGCGCCTGTTCGGCTCCAAGGCACGCGGAGATTCGGACGCGGAATCGGACATTGACGTACTTGTGGTGCTTGAGGACTACGACTGGGACACGAGGATGGCGGTGGTTGACCTCTGTACTGATATCAGTATTGACCATGGTGTCCTGCTTACCCCTGTCCTCTATTCCAGGGCCGAATACGATTCCGGACTGACGAAGGTCACTCCTTTCTATCAGGAGGTCGCGCGGGAGGGAGTCCCGATTTGAGCACTCCGAAGCAGGAGGTCATCCGGTATCGACTGGAACTGGCGCATGAGGCCTTGGACGACGCCCAGTTCAACTTGGACGGCGGACGGCTTCGCGTGGCATCGAACCGAGTCTACTACGCGATGCTCTACGCGGCCATCGCGCTGCTCGCCACCCGGGACCTGAGTTCGTCGAGACATTCCGGGGTGATTACGCTGTTCTACGACCACTTCGTGAAGCCCGGTGCGTTTCCGCGCGACTTGGCGCATGCTCTCGGACAGGCGCTCGGAATGAGAACAGACACCGACTACAAAGTCTCCGACCCTCCGGAGGCGGCCAGACTGGGCAAGATGATCGAGAATGCCCGCGCCTTCGTACAGAAGGTCGAAGAGCTGATTCAGGCAACGTAGTCCGCCTCCACATTCACAGACAGTAGCACTCGGGCTGCGCCAGCTCCCGGCTTGTGCTTGAGCTTGAGCTTGTCCATGTGCTCCATCCTTTGCCCACAGCTTGACGCCTGAGACTTGCGGCTTGAGGCCGCCGTAACCAGGGCCTCGGCCCGGCTTTGTTTGACTGCGGGCGGTTTGTCGGGTATCATTAAGACCGGAAAGGAAGGAAGGAACTTGCAGGGAATCTGTGCAGCCGTGCTGGCCATGGTCGTTGGCCAGTCGTATCCTAGTTCACCGTTGGCCGCAGCGGCCACTGTCGAACAGTCCATCGTCAATCGTACATCGTCGGAACTTGTGGAGCCACCGCACGCTAGCGTGACGTGGACCGAGACGTCGGTGCAGGATTTCCGCGACGGGGTGCTCGACCCGATGATGTACGTATCCCACCGCCAGTCGCTGGACCCCGATTCCGGCTGCGTGGAGTTCTTCGCCCGCTTCGACGTTGACAATAACGGCTACACCGACCTCGTCTGCGCCGATGATTCCGGCCCGTACCTGCGCGTCTACTTCGGCTCGGCCTCCGGCTACGACTCGCTCCATTCCCGCTACTACCCGGTTCCCGGCGGCGGCAACGTTGACCTTGCCGACCTGAATCTCGACGGCCGCGCCGAGATGATTCACTCCGGCTGGCGTTCCGGCCACGTGACCATCTACTGGGGCACCGATTCCGGCCCGTCCCAGACCGACACCACCTGGCTCGGTATCTCGGGCCAGAGCGAAGCAGTGGCGGTCTGCGACCTGGACCGCGATTCCTACCTTGATATCCTTGCGGGTTCTGACGACGGCAACATCTACATTTTCTGGGGCTCGGCTGCCGGCTACTCGACCGCCAATCGTACGAGCGTGTACCTCGGCGGCAGCGTTGGACACAATCTGGAAATCGCCGACTTCGACAAGGACGGCTGCCCCGACATCGCCGCTTCGCTCTGGAGCCGGAACCGCAATCCCATCATCTATTGGGGCACTGGCCGCTCCCCGCGCACCATCACGTGGCTGCCGGTGCTGGACAACAACCCGCACGGCATCACGGTCGCTGATTTCGACCGTGACGGCTGGCTCGACGTCGTCTTCACCGGCTACGACGCGGTCAACTCCGCCTACATATACTATGGAAGCGCAACCGGCTTCTCGCCCGGCAGCCGCGAGATAATCAGCCCGGGCTCGTGCTACGGCGGCAGTTCGGCCGTGCACTGGAACGCGGACAAGACCCTCGACCTCGTCTTCTTCCGCGGCGATTGGGGTAAGAGCGTTTCGTACTTACCCAAGGTGTACACGAACCGCGCCGATACGACCCCGCACTTTTCCGACGACCGCAGCTCGACCATCGGCGACTCGCTGTTCAACTCCTCAGGCGGGTTCGTCGGCGACCTGAACAACGACGGCTATCAGGATGTCTTCGTCAACAACATGCAGCTTAACGGCCACAGCTACATCCTCTGGGGACCGTACTTCAACGCCCCAACCGCGCTGCCGGTCAATAGCGACCACCACGGACTCTGGCGCGAGGCCGGCAACATCTATACCCGCAACTTCGACGCGACCTACGTTTCGTCGGTGTTCGACGTGGGCCCGGATTCAGCGGTCGGCGGCGGCACCTGTACGTGGCTGGCGGGCGAGCCGAATGGGTCATCGGTGGGCATCGAAGTGCGCTCCGGCAACACCGCGGCACCGGACTCGACGTGGACTGTGTTCTATCCGGTCCCGATGAACGGCGGCCGGATTCCCGACCCGGTCGTGGTCAACCGCTATCTCCAATACCGCGTTGACTTCGAGTACGGCGGCCCCTGCTATCTGCCGAGTTTGGAAAAGATAGCCTTTGACCTCGCCCCGATTCTCGCCGTTGACGTGGGCGTGTCGCGAATCTTCGCGCCGGTCGGAACCGTGGACTCGGCCGCGCTCATCGCGCCGCGCGTCGAGGTGCGCAACTACGAGTTGAGTTCGCCCTCGGTTCGAGCCACGCTCCGCATCGGTTCCGGCTACGTGCGCACGGTGACGCGCACCGTACTTCCGCTCGCCACCGACACATTCAGCTTCCCGAACTGGACCGCGCTGCCGCTCGGGCGCCAGACCGTCCGCTGCTCGGTCTACGCCCTGTACGACTACAACCCGGTCAACGATACGCTCAGCGACACGGTACGCGTGCGGGTGAACTCGGACGTCGGCCCGACCGCGATACTCGTACCACCGACTGCGGTCGAGTCCGGCACGGTTCTGGTGCCGGCGGCCACGGCCCGCAACTTCGGCCAGCACCCCGAGGTCTTCCCGATAGCCATGCAGATTGGCGCCGAGTACCTGGAGACGGTCTACGACACGCTCGCGTCCGGGCAGACCGACACGGTGACGTTCCCGGCCTGGACCGCGGAACCCAATGGCCTGCTGGCCGTCCGCTGCTTCACCTCGCTAGCAAGCGACATCTACCGCGCCAACGATACCATTACCCGGACCACAAACGTCTACACCGGCATTGACGCGGCAACCATCGCCATCCTCGCGCCGGATGACACGGTTGATTCCGGCGCGGCCATCACCCCGCGCGCCCGCATCGCGAACCTCGGCACGAGCGCGGTCTCAATCCCCGTTCGCCTGTCCATCGGCTCTACCTATGTGGAGTCCGTGTCTGTCAGTGTAAGTCCAGATGAGACTCTCACGGTCAGCTTCCCGAACTGGACCGCCACGCCGCTCGGCACTTTCGCGGTCCGCTGCTCGACCGGTCTGACCGGTGATACCATTGCCGGGAACAACCTCAAGACCGACTCGGTAACGGTCATCGCCCTTCGTGACGCGCAGGCCGTGGCGATACTCGCGCCGACCGGCAACGTTGACTCGGGCACGGTCATCACGCCGCGCGCAGAAGTCGCCAACAACGGGACAAGCACAGTC
>CAIVTL010000298.1 GCA_903908785.1 Caldifarciminota bacterium
CCGATCTGTCTCCTTGACGAACTGCTTCACGTCGTTGATGGGCCGGGCAAAGCCGATACCCTCGGACCCGCCGGAATGACTGAAGATGAAAGTGTTGATGCCGATGACCTCGCCGTCAGCATTCACGAGCGCGCCGCCCGAGTTGCCCGGGTTGATGGCCGCGTCGGTCTGAATCATGTCGGCATAGACCTGGCCGCCGCCGTTCGACTTGATGTCGCGGTGCAGGGCCGAAATAACGCCGACGGTGACGGTCGGCTGCGCGTCCTCAAGCATGAATCCGAACGGGTTGCCGATGGCTATCGACCACTCGCCAATCATGACGCCGTCAGAGTTGCCCAGGGTCGCCGCCGGCAGGTCCCTTGCCTTCAGTTTGAGCAGGGCCAGGTCCCGGACTTCATCAATTCCTTCGATCTCGGCGTCCAGTTCGCGGTTGTCGGGCAGCGTGACCTTGATTTGGGTGGCGTTGAGCACGACGTGGGCGTTCGTGATGAGGTCGCCATCGCTGGAGATGATGACGCCGGAGCCCATCGACTTGACTTGCTCACGGTAGGCACGGCGAGGGACGAAGTCGCGGAAGAAATCATCGAACCCGAGCCCGCCGAAAGGGTCATAAGTGACTACGCGGGTCTGGGTGACGACGACCGACACGACCGCCGGGCTGACCTTGCGGGCGGCGAGCACGATGGCGTTGGTGCGGGAGGCCGACACGTCGTCGCCGGCGGATGCCGGCACGACCGTACCCACAATCTGGCTGTGGTGGGCACGGGTGGCCCAGTTGGTCCAGAGCGAGACAGCCAGGGCGGACGCCAGGAGCACGACCATCAGATAGGGGAAAAGCTTCTTCATTGCCGGAGCCAGTGTAGCAGCCTGATAGAGAAGCGTCAAGGATGGTGTCGCGAAGCGTCATGCCCGGCTTGACTTCAGAGTCCGGGCGGGGACTCTTTATGGATGGCTGAAGGCTGCTCCTGTCGCGAGCCGAACCCGAAGCTGGGCCGGCGCGCCCTGCTGCTTTCGTACTTCACGGTCGGCTACAACGTGCTTGAGGGCGTGCTCTCGATTCTCGCCGGCGGGTTGGCGTCGAGCATCGCGCTCCTGGCGTTCGGTATGGACAGCTTCGTCGAGTCCATCTCGGGCGGGATAATGATATGGCGTTTCCGCCAGACGCGATTGAGCGAGGCCGAGGAGAAGAAGGTCGAGGCGCGGGCGGTGAAACTCATCGGCTGGTCGTTCTTCGTGCTCGCCGCCTACGCGCTGTTTGAGGCGGTCAGGAAGCTTGTCACCCATGAAGTGCCCGACCCGAGCCTGTTCGGCATCATCATCGCCGCCACATCGCTGGTTGTGATGCCGGCGCTCTTCATTGCCAAACGGCGCACCGGCCGCAAGCTGGGCAGCCGCAGCCTGCTGGCCGACTCCAAGCAGACGCTTGCCTGCACCTTCATGTCGTTCGCCCTGCTGCTTGGGTTGCTGGCGAACCGACTGTTCGGGTTCTGGCAGGCCGACCCGCTGGTCGGGTTGTTCATCGGCGCGTGGCTCGTGCGGGAGGGTATCGAGATTCTGAAAGAAGGCAGGCTCTGCAGTTGTTGAGGACACTATGACAAACCAGAAGACGGTGATTGTACTAGCCATGCACGGAGTGCCGCCGGCTGATTTCCCCAGGCCTGAGCTGACCGAGTTCATGCGCCTTCACACGATGCTGGAGCACGGGTCGGTGGGAGATGACCACCTTCAAATGCGGCGCGACGTGCTTGAGGTGAAGCTGCGCAGTTGGCGGCGCACCGCGGCGAACGATCCGTACTGGGCAGCATCAAGCGAACTGGCGCGGGAACTGAAAAAGGTGACGGGCCATCGGGTGGTGGTGGGCTTCAATGAGTTCTGCGCGCCGAGCCTGGACTGCGCGCTCGACGCCGCGGCCACTGGGCGGGCGGCACGAGTCGTGGTCGTTACACCGATGATGACGCAGGGCGGAGAGCACTCGGAGAAAGACATCCCCGGCTCGGTCGAGCGGGCCAGGGCGCGCCATCCCAAAGTGGAGTTCGTCTACGCCTGGCCATTTCCGTCTACGGCCGCGGCGAGATTTCTTGCCGAGCAGGTGGCCCGCAGTCTGGGCAGCGCTTGACAGGAGGCACGGATTGACCTATTCTGAGCACAGATGAGAATCGTCCTTCTGGTTCTCGCGGCC
>CAIVTL010000299.1 GCA_903908785.1 Caldifarciminota bacterium
CAATACATCTAAGGCGTCGTCGTGCTTCCGCCGACCTGCTACATGCCGGGCTGACCAGGATGCTCCCGGCCCGCCGCGGCCCGCACTCGGGCCGGGTTGCCGCACCGGTTTGACTCCCGGACGAATCGCGGCTAGAATTGTGCATCACCAGACTAAAACTATGAAGAATCGCACGACCCAATTCGGAAAGATTGCGTTCATCGGCAACTATGTGCCGAGGCGCTGCGGCATCGCCACATTCACTACCGATATCTGCGAGTCGGTCGCGAGCGAAGCGCCGGACATCGAGTGCGTGACCGCGGCGATGAATGACACGGCCGAGGGCTACAATTACCCGGACCGCGTGCGCTTCGAGGTCGCGCAGAACGACATCGACGAGTACCGGCAACTCGCCGACTTCCTGAACCTGGGCCGGGTCGACTTGGTCTGCATGCAGCATGAATACGGCATCTTCGGCGGTCCGGCCGGCAGCCACCTGCTGCTCACGCAGCGCCGCCTCCGCATGCCGGTTGTAACCACCCTGCACACCGTGCTCCGCGAGCCGAACGACCTGCAGCGCCAGGTGCTGACCGAGGTCTGCCACCTCTCCGACCGCGTAGTGGTGATGAGCGAACGCTCCCGCCAGTACCTGAGTGAAATCTACAGTGTGCCGGCCGCGAAAATCGACCTCATCCATCACGGCATCCCCGACATGCCGTTCGTCGACCCCAACTTCTACAAAGACCTGTTCGGCGTGGAGGGCCGCCGCGTTATTCTAACCTTCGGCCTGCTCTCACCCAACAAGGGCATCGAGAACGTCATCCGGGCGCTGCCCGCGGTCGTCGCCCGGTTCCCTGACGCCATCTATCTCGTGCTGGGCGTCACCCACCCGCACGTCAAGCGCGAGAAAGGCGAGGAGTACCGCATCTCGCTGCAGCGACTCGCCCGCGAACTCGGCGTCAGCGACCACGTCGTATTCTACAACCGGTTCGTGGACATCGGGGAGTTGTGCCAGTTCCTCGGCGCCGCCGACCTCTACGTCACGCCCTACCTGAACCCGGCGCAGGCCGTGTCCGGCACGCTCGCCTACGCGGTCGGTACCGGCAAAGCAGTTGTTTCTACCCCTTACTGGTACGCCGAGGAGTTGCTGGCCGAAGGCCGGGGTCGAATCGTCCCCTTCGGTGACCACACGGCGATGGCCGAGGCCTTCATCCGGCTCTTCACCAACGAGGCGGAGCGCCACGCGATGCGCAAGCAGGCATACGCGTTCGGACGCCAGATGATTTGGAAGGAAGTCGCCCGGAGCTATCTCGACACTTTCCAGCGTGCCGCCGAGGAACGGCTGCGCAGCCCGGTCTTCGTTGACCGGGTCGCGGTCGAGGACCCGCTGGATATGGACCTGCCCGAACTCAATCTCGGCCACCTGCTCACGCTGACTGACGACACCGGCATCATCCAGCACGCCCGCAACACCGTGCCCAATCTCAGCGAAGGCTACACCACCGACGACAACAGCCGGGCCCTGATAGTGGCGCTGCGCGCCCAGGAGCACGAGAAAGACGCTTCGACTCTCCACCGGCTGGCCGGCCGATACCTCGCTTTCATCGACTACGCCTTCAACCGTGAGAGCCGACGCTTCCGCAACTTCCTCGGCTACGACCGCCGCTGGCTCGAAGACACCGGCTCGGAAGACTCCCACGGCCGCGCTCTCTGGGGTCTCGGCGCCGTGGTCGGTGCGTCCCGCGATGAAGCCTTCGTCGCCCTGGCGATGAATTTGTTCGACACGGCCCTGCCCGCGGTGGAGATATTCTCGAGTCCGCGCGCCTGGGCCTACAGCCTGCTCGGCGTCTGTTCCTATATCAAGCGCTTCCCCGGAGCCAGCAACGCCCGCCGCGTCCGCGACGCGCTGGCGCAGCGCCTGCTCGAAATGCATCGTGCCAGCGCTACCGATGATTGGCCGTGGTTCGAGCGGTCCCTCGCCTACAGCAACGCCCGGCTCAGCCAGGCGCTCATCCGCGCCGGCTCCGACATGGGCAACGACGAGATGACCGCGGCCGGGCTGCGCTCGCTCGAATGGCTGGTCAGCGTCGAGACCGCCGAAGCCGGCAACTACTCGCCCATTCCCAATTCCGGCTGGCAGCGCGGTGCGCCGCGGCCCCGCTTCGACCAGCAACCCATCGAGGCACAGTGCGCAATTGAAGCCTGCTTCAGGGCCTGGCGTGTCACCAAAGACCGCCGCTGGCGCCAGGCGATGACCTCGACGTTCGAGTGGTTCCTCGGGCGCAACGACCTCGGCCGGCCCGTGTACGACTACGCGACCGGCGGGTGTCACGACGGCCTCCACTCCCAGGGCGTCAATGCCAACGAAGGAGCCGAATCAACTCTGGCCTTCCTTGGCTCGCTACTCACCATGCGCCGCGCCGAGACCATCGGCATTGAGGAGGACCGGTGACGACAACCGCCCGCGACCTTCTGCTCCAGCGCCACGCCGGCAATCCCATCCTGACCTCCGCCAACTGGCCCCACACCATCAACGCCGTGTTCAACCCCGGCGCGGTCCTGCTCCCCGACGGCACGACCCTGCTGCTCTGCCGGGTCGAAGACCGCCGCGGCATCTCCAACCTCTGGGCTGCACGTTCGGCCGACGGCATCTCCGGCTGGCAGGTCGACCCCGAGCCTGCCCTGCTCCCGAATCCGCAGGACCACCCCGAAGAGATGTGGGGCGTCGAAGACCCGAGGATTGTCTGGCTCGAGGAACTGGGACGCTACGCCGTAACCTATACTGCCTACTCGCCGACCGGCCCGGCGGTCTCGCTCGCCTTGACCGCCGACTTCCGAACGTATGAACGAATCGGCGTCGTGATGCCGCCCGAAGACAAGGACGCCGCGCTGCTGCCACGCCGGTTCGACGGCCACTGGCTAATGCTCCACCGGCCCCGCACCGGACTCGGCTCCGACATCTGGCTCGCCGAATCACCCAACCTGGTTCACTGGGGCCGGCATCGGCTCCTGCTCGGCGCCCGCCGCGGCGCCTGGTGGGATGCA
>CAIVTL010000300.1 GCA_903908785.1 Caldifarciminota bacterium
ACCATGGTCATGGCCATACTCATCGCCGTACTCATCATTGCGCAGGCCGCGATGGTCGGCGCAACCTTGGCCATCGTTCTCCGCGCCACGCAGTAAAGAGCCCGCATCATCGCCCGCTGAATCATCTCCTGAATTGCCTCCGGAATCACCCGACAGTCTCTCTCGTCCGCTGCCGTTCCCGTCCTCGGCTGAGCCATCGTCCGCATTGTCGCCCGCGCGGGCGGCACGAACTGCACGTCATCAGCTTGACAACCGTCAACCCGGACTTAATATTCCCCGTGGACGTTCACCAAATCGCCACAGGAAGCAGTCATGTATCGTAGCCGTTTCGCATTCGCACTGGCCATGGCCACATTGGCCGCAATCCTCTTGCCCTCTACCCTGACCGCCCAAGTCACCTTCCAGCGCACGTACGGCGGCGCATCGACCGATGGCGCCAACTCGGTCGCGCAGACTAGCGACGGCGGCTATGTCATGACGGGCTGGACCTGTTGGCCCGAGACCGCGTGCGCAGATGTCTATCTTGTCAGGACCGATTCGCTCGGCGACACACTCTGGACAAGGAGATACGGCGGTGCCATCGATGACTGGGGCAACTCGGTCCAGCAGACGACTGACGGTGGATACGTCATCACAGGACTCACCAACTATGTAAACGGGGCATACGCAGACGTCTATCTCATCAAGACCGACTCCCTCGGCGACACGCTGTGGACCAGAACGTTCGGCGGCACCGGTGACGACCAAGGCTTCTCGGTCCGGCAAACGGCGGATGGAGGATATGTCGTCGCGGGCTCCACAACGTCATTCGGTGGAGGTGGACTCAACGTGTGGCTGCTGAAGTTCGACACGAACGGCGACACAGTCTGGACGCGGACGTACTGTGGTGCGGGCAGAGCCTATGGCTCTTCAGTACAACAGACGGCCGATAGCGGCTACATCGTCGCTGGTACAACTTGGGCGCCCTGGCCAGCTAACGACCTCGTCTACCTCGTCAAGACCAACGCCCGTGGGGACACGATGTGGACAGGAACCTACGGCGCTACCAACTACTCGCACGGCAACTCGGTCCAGCGCACGACTGACGGCGGCTACATTGTTGCCGGGTCCGTCCGGTCCTCCCTCTCGGGGTACGATGTCTACCTCGTCAAGACTGACTCCCTTGGCGACACGCTGTGGACTCGCACATTCGGCGGCGACTCAGAAGACATGGGCCGCTCTGTGTGCCAGAGCGCCGACGGCGGCTATGTCATCACCGGATATACAAAGTCCTTTGGAGCAGGCTCCTATGACTTCTACCTCGTCAAGGCTGATTCGTCGGGCGACACAGTGTGGACGCGAGCCTGCGGCGGCGCGTCCGTCGACGACGCCAACTCGGTCCAGCAGACCGCTGACGGCGGGTATATTATAGCCGGAGAAACCAACTCTTACGGCGCGGGCACTGGCGATGTCTGGCTCATCAAGACCGATTCGGTGGGCAATGTCGCGGTTGCTGAGCCGAAGACAAGCCCGACCCGCGCGCCGGCCCTGACGCTGACCTGCACTCCGAATCCGACCACGGGGACGACGACAATCCATCTGTCGCCTTTCGCCTCTCGCCCTTCGCCATTCGCCCTCCGAATCTACGACGCGCAGGGCCGCCGCGTGCGGACGTTCACCGTGAACCGTGAACCGTACACCGTTTGGGACGGAAGCGACGACAGAGACCAAAGGCTGCCATCGGGGACGTACTTCCTGCGCCTGGACGCCGGCGGCCAGCACGCCACCACGCGCATCGTCCTGCAGCGCTGAACAGCACAAGCGCAAGCACAAGCTCGGACCCGAATCCGAGCCATCTGCGTAATCTGCGAAATCTGTGGATAGCCTCTCCTCGTCCTCTTCGCCTGCCGGCCTCGGGTTCTTGCTTGACAGGGGCTTGCATCTGACTACAGTTAGCACAATGGACCACGGGAGATACCGTACCACAGAGTAAGCCAGAATGCAGATAGCAGATATCGGAATGCAGGACTGGGGACCGCCGGACCTGAACCCGGAGCGGTCGCTTCGTCCTGAATAGCTGAGATGACACCGGTTTCCGTTCTCTATGCCGTCGCGCTGACGGTCGACCTTCATCTCGTCGTCCTCGTCCTCATCCGCAATCCGAAGTCCCTGCTGAACTGGACCTGCGCCGCATTTCTCCTGAGCCTGGCGCTCTGGAGTCTTGAGGACGTTTTCCATGGCAGCCCGGGCACGCCGCTCGAACAGGTGCTGTTGTTCTCCGACATCGGCAACATCGGCCGTGCCGGTTTCGCCAGCCTGTTCGTCCTGTTCACGCTGGTGCTCACGCGCAGCCGGAAACTGCTCCGGCAGCCCACGGTCTGGCTTGCCATTGCCC
>CAIVTL010000301.1 GCA_903908785.1 Caldifarciminota bacterium
CTCGTTCTTCGTTCTTCACTCTTCGTTCTTCATCCATCCTTCCGCCTTCATCCTTCATCTATGCCGTCAGCACTGAATTGACAGCCACGATGCCCCCAATATACTCACCGGGTCTATTCGGGTGGATTCCGAACCGAACCTGTCCCGATATTGTCTATGACTGCCTAAAGTAACTTGAGGAGGCCTTGATGTCAGAGAGAATGTGCCGAATCGTCCTGACCGCGCTGCTGGTAGTCTGCACGGCGGCTTCCGCCGGCGCGGGTGTCCCGCTGCCGCAGACCGACACCTCCGCCACGTTCCCCGCAAGCTTCAGCGGGACGTCGATACTCCAGTATCGCATGCGCCGGCTCGTCCAGCAGATGCGCCTTGAAGACCCGATTTCCTGCGGCTATACCAGCCGGGGCGGCGGGCAGTTCTTCGAAATATCGCAGCGCGGTTTTGCTGAGTGGGACGTCTCAGGAATCCCGGACACCGCCATCATTGACTCGGTCTTCTGCGTATCCAACTGCTTCTCCATTTCGACTGAAATCCGGTCATTGGAACTCTACGACATGACCAACCAGCCGAGCATCACGATGGACCCGGTTGTGCTGTTCGGCGACGCGGGCGACGGTGTGCTCTACGGCGCGTATCCGAACCCGGGAATCGGCTGGCGGGGCCAGCGGCTCGGTGACGCGGCCCGGTCCGACCTGCAGAGCAGCCTCTCATTCGACTGGTTCGCAATCGGCTACACCGGCGTCGGCAACGTCGCCGACTGGAGCATCAGCTACAATGGGTTCCGGACCGACTCCGCGCCTCGCCTGGTTGTGTACTACACACTCGGCGCCCCGCCGGTTCCCGACGTCGGCTGCCGCAAGCTCATCGCCCCGGTCGGCCTCATGGACTCCGGCACGACGGTGACCCCGGCCTGCTCGGTCTACAACTACGGCACTCTGACCGAAGACTACTCCGTCCGCATGCGGATTGGCACCTTGTATGACCAGGCCGTTCTGGTAACCGGCCACGAACCGGGCACCGCGCAGTACGTCGCTTTCCCGGATTGGGTCGCCGGTCCGCGCGGCAGCCTCGCCGTCACCTGCTCGACCGAACTTGCCGGCGACGGCAACCCGATGAACGACGCCCGCCGCGCGACGGCGAACGTGTCGGTACATGACGCCGCCGCAACCCGGATTGTCGTGCCGGGCGATACGATTTCTATCGGGAACGTAATCCCCGTGGGAATGGCCCGAACTACCGGCACGGCAAGGGAACCGCTCACGGTCTTCTTCTCCATCTCCGACACCATCACGGTGTATGCCGAAAGCATCGCGCTCCCCGGCGGCCTGCCGTTTATGGACACGACCATGAGATTCCCCGTGTGGAACGCCGTCGAAGGAAGCTACACGGCCCGCTGCTCGGTCTTCCTTACCGACGACCAGGTACCGGGGAACGACGCGACCTTGCGCAACTTCGTGGTCGAGGCGACGCTGCCGTTCCGCGACGTCGGCTGCACAAAGGTGCTGGTGCCGACCGGACGGATTGACTCCGGCACGACCGTCACGCCGGCCTGTTCCGTGTACAACTACGGAAACCAGGCCGAGGACTATACCGTCCGCATGATAATCGGCGGCGTGTACGAAATGACCGCCCCGGTTACAGGTCATCAGCCCGGCACCGCGCTGGCCGTGATGTTCCCCGACTGGCCGCCGCCGGGCCGGGGCAGCTACTCCGTCACCTGCTCGACCGAACTGGCCGGTGACAGCGTGCCCGCCAACAACACTGCCTACGCCAACGTCGACGTCATCGTCCACGACGGCGCGGTGACTGCCATCATCGCGCCCGACGACACGATTTCGATGGGCCCGGTGAGCCCGAAGGCGACCGCGCGCAACGACGGCACCCAGCGCGAGCCGGTCCGGGTCTTCTTCGCCATTGACGATTCCGGCGCGACCTACCGCGACAGCGTCGTCCTGCCCGGAGGCCTCCCCTATGCCGACACGACCCTGACTTTCCGCTCCTGGTCCGCCGTCGAAGGCGACTACACGGCCCGGTGCTCGCTCTACATGGCCGGCGACCAGATAGCCGCAAACAACGTCGAGAGCGGCGACTTCACCGTGTCCGGCCAGATGCCGGGCTGGTATCCGAAGGCACCGATGCCCATGCAGCCCTCGGGCAAGGCGCCCAAAGACGGCGCGTGGCTCGCCTACGACGCGGGCAAAGGACTGGTCTACTCCTCCAAGGGCAACAAGACGGCTGACTTCTACTCCTACTTCCCGGGCCCGGACTCCTGGCATACGCTGGCAGCCTGGCCAACCGGGCGCGAAGGCAAGCTGCCGGGCAAGGGCTCGGTGGGCTGCGCCGACGGCAACGGCCTGCTCTACGCCACCAAAGGCAACAACAAGTCGGGGTTCTGGAAGTACTTCACCACCGGCGACTCCTGGCAGCAGAAGCAGGACGTCCCGCTCGGAGTGTCCAACAAGAAGGTCAAGGGCGGAACCGACCTCGCCTACGCGTTCCGTCACGACACCGGCAGCGCCTACCTGCTCAAGGGCTACAAGAACGAATTCTACCGTTACCTTCCGCTCGGCGATAGCTGGCAGGTCCTGAAGCCCGCGCCCATCGGCGCGAACCAGAAATGGGACAAAGGCTCGTGGCTCGCCTATGACCCGGACCACAACCGGGTCTACGCGCACAAGGCCAAGTACCACGAATTCTACTACTACGACGTGAACGGCGACTCCTGGAACGTGCTGAAGCATGCGATGCCGATACTCGGCTCGGCCGGGTCCAAGAAATCCAAGGACGGCGGCTGCGCCGACTGGTTCCGCGGCTCAATCTACGCCCTGAAAGGCGGCAACACCCTCGAGTTCTGGCGCTACGACATCGACGCCGATTCCTGGACCGAACAGCCGCTGCTGCCGGTCGGTGCCGGCAAGAAGGCCAAGTCCGGGGCCGGCGTTGTGGCCACCGACAAGGCGCTGTACGTCAACAAGGGCAACAAGAGCGTCGAGTTCTGGATGTACTCACCCGGCGCATTCGTGTTCGAGGCCCCACAGCACGACGGCGTGGCTGCTTCCTCGTTCCTCGTTCATCGTTCATCGTTCATCGTTTCGCCCAACCCGATGGCCGGCGGCTTCGCGACTGTCCGCTTCTCCTCCCCTCTCGCTTCTCCCGCGTCCCTCCGCATCTACGACGCGACCGGCCGCCTGGTCCGCCAATCTGCAATCTGCAATTTGCAGTCTGAAATGCCGCTTGACCTCCGTTCGATGCCTACGGGCGTATACCTGGTAAGAGTCGAGGCCGACAGCTTCACCGCCACGCAGAAGCTCGTGGTGGAGAGGTAGCAGCAGACAGAACACAGGCAACAGTACAGGGTAAACAGGGGCGGGCGAAAGCCCGCCCCTCGCTTGTCTTCAGATTCTTGTTGACTTCCCGTATAGCGGCCTAGAATTGTCGTAGCGACGCCGAACACGGCGGAGCACCGGGTGGCCCCGTGTTTCTGTGAACGGCGTCATGTGTCCGCGGGGTGTTCGATGACCGGAGGTGATGCGATGAATCGATTCAGTCTGAATGGTCCGCATGTTCGCCCTATTCCCCACTCCAACCGCAGTGTGAAGCTGTACCTCTGTGCGCTCGCGCTGCTGCTCGGCGCGACCCTTGGTCACTCACAGTGGCTTGAGAAGACGTTGGTGCTACCGGATTCGTTGGGTCAATTCAGCTTCAGTGGTACGATGGTCTGGGACTCGACCGTAAACCGGGTTTTCATGGGCGGCGACACGGGTGTGCTCGTCTTTGACGGTACTACCTACGAACGGCTTGCCATCGTGGGTACGGGCGGCAAGGTCGTCGCGCTCTGCATCAGCCCTATTGGGCACAAGGTCTACTGCGCGACCGGCGCGGTCAGCACGGTGGTCGTAATAGACGACCGTACCAACAACGTTACGGCCACTGTCGCGATTGGCACCGAGGCCGGCGAACTCTGCTATGACAGTTACGATGACAAGGTCTACTGTGCCAGGAGAGCCGACACTGGCGTGACGGTCATTGACGGGGCCGGGGATTCGGTATTGACGACGGTCTCGACCGGAGGGCGTCCCAACGTGCTCTGCTACAACCCGCAGGACAACAAGCTCTATTCTGCCAGCGACCACGGCACGGGTGTGACGGTGATTGACTGCAGCGCAGACACTGTCCTGGCGTCGGTTGCCGTCGGCGAACTCTCCGTGGCCATCAGCTACAATTCCGAGAACGACAAGGTTTACTGCGCGGCGTATTCCGGCTCGGTCACCGTCATTGACGGCGTCACTAACGGTGTGGTCGCGACAATAGCGCCTGTCTTTGGCGTCCGCGCAATGTGCTACGACAGCCGGGATAACAAGGTCTACTGCTGCGACGGCGAGGGATCTCTGACCGTGATTGACTGTGCGGGAGACACTGTCCTGACCGAACTACAAGTTGGTGACCCTGAATCGGCCCAGGGAATCTGCTACAACCCGCTCAGCGACAAGGTCTACTGCGCGAGCTTCAACAGCGACCCGCCGGTCGTGTTCGTCGTTGATTGCGCAGCAGACACTGTTCTCGCGCAGGTCACCGCATCATACGGTCCCTTTGCGTTCTGCTGCAATCTCCTGAACGATAAAGTGTACTGCTCCAGCGACGCAGGCAATGTGGCGGTCATTGATGGCCCGACTGACAAGGTGGTGGGCGCGGTCGCGAGCTACGACACGCCTCGCGCCCTTTGCTACAACCCGCAAGACAACAAGGTCTACTGCGCCAGCTACCAAGGCGAGGGCGTCGTCGTGGTAGACGGTGCGACGAATGAACTGCTGGCCAGAGTCCTCACCGGGGCCGGACCCTCGAAATTCTGCTACAACTCAACGAACGACAAGGTTTATTGCGCCGACGAACTCAGCGGCACTGTAACGGTGATAGATGGAGCGTCTGACTCCGTCGCTGCAACGTTGGACGTTGGAGATTACGAGGCCGCAGTCTGCTTCAACTCGCGGGAGAACAAGGTGTACAGTGCGCACGCTGACCATTATGTCGTAGTCATCGACGGAGGGGTGGACACGATAATAGCCAGGATTCCGGTTGCCGACTGGCCCCAAGAACTCTGCTACAACCCGCCGAGCAACAAGGTGTACTGCGCTGCCTACCGCGACACCAACGTGTGGGTCATTGACACCGGAGCCGATACGGTGTTGGCCAGAATTGCGGTTGGTGGACAACCCTTTTCGTTATGCAGCGGTCCACAGAGCGACAAGGTCTACTGCGTGAGTGGGACGACCGTGTTCGTCATCGACTGCGCAGGCGACACCGTGGTGACCGAAGTAGAGACGGACGTCAGTCCGACAAGACTCTGCTACAACTCGCGGAACCACAGACTCTACTGCGCCGGGGAAGGCCTCGCTGTGATTGATGGAGAATCGGACTCGCTGTTGGCCACGGTGCCGACCAGCAACAGGCTGGAGGCGGTCTGCTGCAGTGAAGAGAACAACCACGTATACGGCGTCGGGAACTTGGACAGCGTGTTCGTCATGGATGGTGGTACGTATGTGGTCACCGCGATTCTCGGGGTTGGCGAAGGCGCCACGGACGCCGTCTGGAATCCTGCTCAGGGCCGCGTGTACGTGGCGAACTACCGCAGCTCGAGCATCTCGGTCCTGCACGATTCGGTAAGCGGGATTGAAGAAGGCTTCAAACCGCGGGCCGCAAGCTCCAAGCCCGCGGCCACCATCGTCCGCGGCGTGTTGTTCCTGCCGTCCTCCCTGCTCTCTACTCCCCCTTCCCTGCTCTCTATCGATGGCCGCAAGGTCCTGGACCTGCGCCCGGGCGCGAATGACGTGCGAGCGCTGGCGCCCGGCGTCTACTTCGTGCACGAGGCGTCACGAGTAACCAAGGTCGTGCTTACAAGATAAGGAGGCAATATGAGATTCAGGGGATTTCGGGGACACATCATTCAATAGGGTTCCGGCGCCGCAGGTTCAACAATGAAGCGCAACACTGGGGGAGGTAGGATAGTAACATTGTCAATAGCAGATGAGGTGGAACGACTCGGGCCGGGCGCGTACTCGGTGAACTGGGACTCGAAAGACAGCCGTGGCAGACTGGTGCCGCACGGCGTCTATTTCTACCGGCTCGACATGCCTGGTTTTAGAGACGTGAAGAAGGCAGTGGTGGCACGGTAGCGGGAGGACGGCCAGGAGAACACATGACTCAAAACACAAAATGCGGGGCGGGCGAAGGTCTGCCCCGCGTATGTTCACGGCGGCTCGAACCCATACCTGTCCGAGCGCGCGGCCCGGTCAGGCAAGCCCCAAACCACTCCGGCACGGCTTGAGCCAGCCCAAACCGGCCTGAGTAGCCGAAGCAGGCTTTGTTGGACCCTGCAGGCGCGGCCTAAAGCGGCGGTTCGGGAACCAGAGGGCGAACCGTTCCCAGGACGGTTCGCGGGGTGGTATCCAAAGCGATTCCGAAGGGTTGTCGGGAACCAGTCCTCGGGCCGGTTTCGGGCCCGGTTTGCGGCACGGAGCCGGCCGTGATTTGGCGGTTGATTCCGGAGTGCACAGCCGGGCTCACTTTCCGGCCGAATCGCGCAGCCTCTTGCCGGTCGAGGCCCAAGGCGATGGCCGAGGTGATTGCGACGGCGGTTTGCAGGCCGACTCTGCGGGCGATTTCTATGGTGAGCCCCGAAGTCCCTTTTGAATCCCAGGGAGCCGGAAAACGCCGCTTCCTGCGACCCACGGGTAGACCGGTCGGCTTGACTTCCGCGCCAGTCTGAATATCCTACTCTGTTGAAGTCTAGGCAAAGAGCTATCGGTTGCATCCTGCTTGTCGTCGCGGCGGCGCTGCCGGCGTTTGGCCAGCCGCCGCCGATACCAATCCACCCGAAGCCCGGGACGCCGGGCACGCCGGACCGGACCGTGCTGATATTCCTGCCCCAGCAGTTGTTTTCAGGCGAGGAGTTCGAGCCGGCGCTGGGCCAGCTTTCCCTGGCCGGGTTGCAGACCCGAATCGCCTCTTCCGACACCGGCGTCGCGGTGAGCATGGGCGAGATATTGGTGAAGCCGGACCTGGCCCTGCTTGACGCGCAGGTCGCGGACTATGCCGGGCTGGTCCTGATTGGCGGGTCCGGGGCCGCCCTTTACTGGAGTGATTCGCTGCTGCAGGCCCGGTGCCGCGAGTTCGCCGAGTCCGGCCGGGTCGTAGCTGCCATCGGCATCGCACCGATAACGCTCGCCCGGGCCGGCGTCCTCAAAGGTCGGAAGGCGACCGTATTCCACGAGCGCTCGGCAATCAACTGGCTCAAGGAAAGCGGGGCGGAGTTCAGCTTCCGGGAGCTGGTGACCGACCGGAATATCATCACCGCGGCCGGCGAGGAGCAGGCGCGCGACTTTGGCAAGGCCGTTGCCGCGGCCGTGCTGAACCCGCCACCCGCAACTCGTAACTCCTCAAAGTGACATGCGCATGGCGGTACAGCGGGTGACGCGGGCGCGGGTCACGGTCGGCAGCGAGACGACGGGCGAAATCGGGCCCGGACTGCTGCTGCTGCTCGGCGTGGGCCGGAAAGACAACGAAGAGACCTGCCGCCGCATGGCGTCAAAGGTAGCCCGATTGCGGGTATTCGACGACGCGGCCGGCAAGATGAACCTGTCACTGCTCGACACTCACGGCCAGGCGCTGGTAGTGTCGCAGTTCACGCTTTATGCCGACACGAGCCGCGGACTGCGGCCTTCGTTCACCAACGCCGGCGAGCCGGCGCAGGCGAAAGAGCTGTACGAGCGATTCGTGTCCGAGTTGTCCTACCTGGGCGTGCCGACCCGCACCGGCCGTTTCGGCGCGCACATGGCCGTGGAGTTGGTCAATGACGGGCCGGTAACGTTGATACTGGAAGAATCCGATGAGAACCGGGCTCCAAGTGTCAAGGATTCCGGGGTTCAGACCAGAACCCCGGAACCCCTGAACCCGGGAACCCCTTCCGAGAGGAGTGAAGCTAGTGGTTAAGAGCATGACGGGCGTGGGCCGGGCCGAGGCGATTCTGCCGCCGTGGAACTCGAAGATTGTTGTGGACATCCGGACGGTCAACCACAAGTTCCTGGAGCTGACAGCCAAACTGCCGCCCCAGATTGCCGGATATGAGGGCGAGGTACGCGACATGGTGCGCCGCCGGGTGCGCCGTGGCTACATCCAGTTGCAGGTCTCGCTAGACGAGAGCGCGGAAGCCCCGACTCTCGCGCTCGACCACCGGATGGTGCGCGACTATGTCCGGCTGTCCCGCGAGCTTCAGTCGAAGTACCGGATTCAGGGCGAGCTTGACCTCCACACCGTGCTGGCCTATCCCGGCATCATCGCGCCGCAGAAGGCCGACGCGGACCACGGCCGGCTCTGGCGCCAGTGCCGCAAGGTTATCGCCCTGGCCTTGAACCGGCTGGTCAAGATGCAGCAGGTGGAGGGCGCGGCCCTGATTCGCGACCTGCGCAAGCGCGTCAGCAAAATCCGGCACGCGGTCCTGGCCATTGAGCAGCGGGTGCCGGAGCGGCTGCGCGAACGCCGGGCGAACCTGCTGGCCCAGCTCAAAGACCTGCACGTTGAATCCGACTCCAAGCGCATCCTCGAGGAAGTCGCCTTCATCAGCGAGAAAGTCGACATCCACGAGGAGTGCATACGCCTGAAGAGCCACTGCTCCATGTTCCTGGGCGCGCTCAGTTCCTCGGCGGCGTCGGGCAAGAAGCTCGACTTCATTGCGCAGGAGATGCTGCGCGAAACCGACACGCTGGCGGCCAAGGCCCGCGACATGGCCATCTCGCGCCGGGCCATCGAAATCAAGGGCGAAATCGAGAAGGTAAAGGAGCAGGTCAGGAATGTCGAGTGAGGTAAGTCCGAAGTTCAAAGTCCAGAGTCCGAAGTCCAAAGTCCGGACCTCGGAATCCGGCCCTCGGCATTCGCCGTTTCTCGTCGTCCTCTCTTCGCCTTCCGGCGCGGGCAAGACGTCCATCTGCCGCGGGGTGGAGCGGCGCGACCCGAGCGTCGCCTATTCGGTCTCGGCCACGACCCGGCCGAGGCGCAAGGGCGAGGTCCACGGCCGCAGTTACTTCTTCTACTCGGAAAAGCAGTTCCGGCAGTTGAGCGAGAGCCAGGGACTGCTTGAGTATGCCGGCGTCTATGACCACCAGTATGGCACGCCCCGCGCCCCGGTTCTCCGCAGTTTCGGCAAGGGCCGGGACGTAATCGCGGACCTCGACATCCAGGGCATGCGTTCCTGCCGGAAGGCCATACCCGGTACGGTCGGCGTCTTCATTATCGCACCCGACTCGGACGAGCTTGCCCGCCGGCTCCGCGACCGCGGTACCGACTCACCGGAAGCCGTGGCCCGGCGCGAAGCCGACAGGGAAATGGAACTGGCTGCTATCCCTGAATTCGACTACCTGGTGGTCAACGACCGGCTCAAGCAAGCGGTCGACGACGTGATGGCGATAATCCGGGCCGAGAGGCTGCGGACATCGCGAATGAGCCCGACCGCCCCGCGCGTCGCGCGGAAACCCAGAATCCAAAACCCAAAATCCAAAACGGTTGGACGGAGGACACGGAAATGAAAATAACCTCACCGGAAGCTCTGAAGAAACGTTACCCGAATAAGTACCTGGCCGTCAACATCGCCGCGCTTGAAGCCCGGCGCATAATCGAAGGAATGCACAAGGACGAGATCCAGTTGCCGGTCAGCCCCTACGAATACGCGCTCGACCTGACGCTCAAGGGCGAAGTCAAGTGGGCGAAGATGACCGAAGCGGACATCGAGGCGCTGGCCCGCGAAGGCTTCGAGGAACCGCCCATCAGCCGGATGCCGTTCAACCCGCAGCCGATGGTCTAGGGGCCCGGGCCGCGCAATCAATGGAGGTGAAGGGGAAAGGAGAAAGTAGAAATGGCAAAGTCCCGACTTTGGACTTTCCACTTTCCACTTCGCCACTTCGGGTCCTCCTGGGCGTCACCGGCGGCATCGCCGCCTACAAGGCACTGGAGCTCGCCCGGCTCTTTCGCAAGGCGGGCTGGGAAGTGCAGGCGGTGATGACCGAATCGGCCCGCAAGTTCGTCGGCCCGGAATCGTTCCGCGCCCTGACGCACAACCCGGTCGCCACCGAACTCTTCCCGAGAGAACGCCCGAGTCCGACCAGTCGGACACGTCCGACTCCCCGACCCGGCGTCGAGCACGTTGACCTTGCCACCGCCGCCGACCTGGTCGTAATCGCACCGGCAACCGCCAACATCATCGGCAAGCTTGCGTCGGGAATCGCCGACGACCTGCTTTCGACCCTGCTGCTCGCGGTTCCGGATGAGACGGTACGCGACGGCCGGGTCCTGTTCGCCCCGGCAATGAACACGAACATGTGGCAGAACGCGGCGGTCATGGCCAATGTCAGACAGTTGGCCGCGGCCGGGTATCGGTTCATTTCGCCGGGAGAGGGTGAACTGGCCTGCGGCACGTCCGGGCCCGGCCGGATGGCCGAGCCCCAGGCCATCTTCGAACGCTGCCGCTCCGCTCTTGCCGGCCGTCCCTCGCTCATCGGTCGGTCTCCCTTGCTCGCCGGCGCCCGCGTCGTCGTAACCGCCGGACGCACCGAAGAGCCGCTCGACCCGGTGCGGGTAATTACCAACCGCTCTTCGGGCCGGATGGGAATCGAAATCGCCCGCGCCTTCATCGCCGCCGGGGCCGACGTGCGCCTCATCGCCGGTGAACTGTCCGTGCCCCTACCGCCGGGCGTGACGGTCACACGGGCAACGACAACCGGGAAGATGCTTGCCGCCGTGCTTTCCGCGCTACCCCGGACCGACGTGCTGGTGATGTGCGCCGCGGTCGCCGACTATCGCCCGGTTCGCCCCACCCCGGACAAACGCCACGAGTCAACCATCACACTCCGGCTCGAACGGACGCCCGACATTCTGAAGGAAGTGGGCCGTCGCCGCCATCATGCGGTGGTCGTCGGCTTCTCGCTCGACGACTCCCCGGCCCGGGCCCGGGCCAAGCTTGAACAGAAAGGTCTGGACCTCATCGTCGCCAACCCGTTCACGACTCCCGGATCAGGCAGCATCAAGGCTCGACTCGACTTCAGAAGTCCGAAGTCCGGAGTCCCGAGTCCCAAGTCCCGGTCGCTGAAGCCGATGTCCAAGCCCGACTTCGCCCGGGTGCTGGTGTCCGAGGTCGCAGGACTGTATCACGGGAGGACAAGGAAATGAGTCCCGAATCCGCTGCCGACTCTCCGCTCCGCAAGCCGCCGCAGGCGGTTGACGCCGAGGCCGCGGTCCTCGGCGCGATGCTGCTCGAACCCGAAACCGTGACCACGGTCATGCAGTATCTCAAGCCCGAGAATTTCTATCTCCAGACCCATCGCCGGGTCTACGAGGCAATCGTCGCCCTGTTCGACCACAACTCGCCCACCGACGTCGTCACCGTGTCCGGCGAACTGAAACGGATGAAGGAACTCGACGCGGTCGGGGGACAGACATTCCTGTCCAACCTGCTCGAAGGCGTCCTGACCACCGCCCACTGCGAGGAATACGCCAAGCTGGTGCTGGAGAAGTCGGTACAGCGCCAGCTCATCACCACCGCGACTGAAATCGTCCAGGCCAGCTACGACGAGTCGCGCCGCGCCTCCGAACTGGTCGAGGAGGCCGAGCAGAAGATATTCGAAATCCAGCAGTCCGGCAACCGCAAGAGCTTCGCCGAACTCAAGAACCTGCTCACCATCGAGATGGACCGGGTCGAGAAGGCGATTGGCGAAAAGAGAATGATAACCGGCGTCGAGACCGGCTTCACCGAACTGGACGAGCGGACCAGCGGCCTGCAGCCCGGCGAGCTGATTATCATCGCCGGCCGGCCCGGCATGGGCAAGACCGCGCTGGCCCTGAACATCGCTTCCCGCGCCAACACGCGCCAGCCGGTCCCGGTGGCGATATTCAGCCTTGAAATGTCGGCCGAGGCGCTGACCCAGCGCATGATGTGCTCGGAAGCCGGCCTCAACATGCACGCGCTGCGCCGGGGCATGCTAACCCCGCGCCAGCGCACCCGGCTGGCCGCGTCGCTCGGCCATCTCAACGACGCCAGCATCTATATCGACGACTCCTCCGGCCTGACCGCGCTCGACATGCGCGCGCGCGCCCGCCGCCTCCGGTCCAAGCAACCGCTCGGCATGATCATCGTCGATTACCTGCAGCTCATGGAAGCCAGCGGCTCCCGACGCCGCGAGGCCAACCGGCAGCAGGAAATCTCGGACATCACCCGCGCACTCAAAGCCATGGCCAAGGAGCTGAACGTGCCGGTCGTGGCGCTCTCCCAGCTCTCCCGCTCACCCGAACGGCGCGAGGACAAGCGGCCCCAGCTTGCCGACCTGCGCGAGTCCGGCGCAATTGAGCAGGACGCGGACGTGGTCCTCTTCCTCTACCGCGAGGCCGCGTACAAGAAACGCGAAGAACTCGACCCGAACACCGAGCGCGACACCGAACTGATTATCGCCAAGCAGCGCAACGGCCCGACCGACGTTCTCAAACTCATCTTCCTTGCTGAGTGCATGCGCTTCGAGAACCGCGCCGGCCACGAACTCCCGGAGCCGCCGCGCCCCTCCGAAGACGAAGACAACGAGGACGTCCTGCCCGAATGAGAACGGCCAATGTCGAAGTGGAAAGTGGGAAGTCCAAAGTCGGGACTTTACCATTTCTGCTTTCCCCTTTCCCCTTGCTGTTGACTCCCCGCCCCCTGTGAAGAACACCGCCTTCGTCTGCCAGAACTGCGGCTTCGATACCCCGCGCTGGCTCGGCAAGTGCCCGAACTGCGCCCAGTGGAACACGCTGGTCGAGGAACAGCGGGTAACGCAGCGACGCAAGGTCAACGAACGCGTCCGGGTCGCGACGACCGGCGCCCGCCCGGTCAAGCTCAGCCAGGTCGAATCGAAGGGGACAAAGCGCCGCTCGACCGGCATCGGCGAACTGGACCGCGTGCTCGGCGGCGGGCTCGTGCCCGGCTCGCTCCTGCTCATCGGCGGCGAGCCCGGCATCGGCAAGTCCACGCTCACCCTGCAGGTCTGCAACGAACTGGCCAAGACCGGCGTCAAGGTACTCTATGTCACCGGCGAGGAGTCGGCCGAACAAGTGCGCCTGCGCGCCGAACGCCTGTCCGCCGCCGCCGACAGCATCTACGTCCTCTGCGCGATTGACCTTGACGAAATCCTGGCCGCGGCCGAGGAACTCGCGCCCGGCCTGCTGGTCGTAGACTCAATCCAGACTATGTTCCGGTCCAGTCTCACGAGCGCCCCGGGCAGCGTGGGACAAGTCCGCGAGTGCACCGCCGAACTGCTGCGCCTCGCCAAGTCGCGCGGAATCACGACGTTCATCGTCGGCCACGTCACCAAGTCCGGCGCCGTCGCCGGGCCCCGCACCCTCGAACACATGGTGGACACGGTCCTCTATTTTGAAGGTGAAGGGTTCCAGCAGTACCGGATTGTCCGCGCCGCCAAGAACCGGTTCGGCTCCACCAACGAAATCGGCGTCTTCGAGATGACCGAGTCCGGCCTTATCGAAGTCGCCAATCCTTCCGAGTTCTTCCTCTCCGGCCGCCGCCCGGACGTCTCCGGGTCTGCGGTCGTTTCGACCATCGAAGGCACCCGGCCCCTGCTCGTCGAAATCCAGGCGCTCGCCGCGGCCACGCCCTATGCCCTGCCGCAGCGCGTCGCCACCGGGTTCGACGCCCGACGCCTGAGCATGCTCCTGTGCGTGCTGGAGCGCCGGGCCGGAATCAGTGCCGCCGCGCAGGACATCTTCGTCAACATCGCGGGCGGCCTGAAAATCCAGGAGCCTGCCGCCGACCTCGCGGTCATCGCCGCGCTGGCATCGTCGATTCGCAACCAGCCATTGCCGGCGGACGCGGTCTTCATCGGAGAGGTCGGTCTGGGCGGCGAGGTCCGTTCCGTCGCCCGCACCGAGTCGCGCATCGCGGAAGCGGCGCGGCTCGGATTCGCCAACGTAATCGTGCCCCGGCGGGGCGTCACAAAGAAGACGCGAACTGCCGGGGCGAACCTTAAGCCGGTTGATACGGTCCGCGAGGCGCTCGATGCGATTTGTGCATCATAGTGCGTCGCCGGACCGCCGGCGGATGACGGCAAGCGCGACCGCTGCCTGCCACCAGCCCGCCGGCCTAACCAGTAGTCATCCGAGAACCGGACGCGCTGTCCGACAGGGGCCGCCGAGGCCAAGTCAGATGCTAGAAGCTGGAACGCAGAATGCAGAACTCCGGAGCACTCTAGCTTCTTCAATCTCGCTTCTCGCTTCTGCCTTCGACCGCGAGTCCTCGTCCGGTCTCTCGGGTATTTCAATGCCCCCGGGTACCTGCCCGGGGTGGAGGAGTAATGCTTTTCGGCAACAAGAAGACATACGTCATCGACTACGATACAATGACCGATCCGCGAATCGCGGAGTTCGTCGCTTTCGGCCTGATACAGGGTCGGCTGCTGCTGCCTGAGCCGCCGCACCCGTCGGACAAAGGCGGAAATGACCACGCCAAGCGCCGCGCCTGGGAGACAATTGAGCGGCTCAAGACCGTCCCGGGCGTGACGGTCAAGCTCGACAAAGCCCTGATGGAGAAGGACGCCCTGCTCGCCGCCGTGCGCAAGCACAAGGCCACGCTGATTACCGGCGACCCCGAACTCAAGGCCGCGGCCGGCGCCGCGACCGCGATTACCACCGGCGAGATCTACAACCTGTTCCGGCCTACCTACCTTCCCGGCTCCGAGATGAAGGTCCGGATTGCCAAAAAGGGCAAGGAGCCGGACGAAGGCATCGGCTATCTCGAAGGTGGAATCAAGGTCGTGGTGACCGGCGGGGCCAACGCGGTCGGCACCGAAATCGAGGTCGTCATCCAGGGCGGGCTTGACACCGACGTCGGCCGGGTCGTGTTCGCCAAGCCCCGCTTCGCCGAAGTCCGCTAGGCTTCAAGCAAGCGCCGGCCGCCCGGGTATCCGGGCGGCCGGTTCATTGTACCGCTCCGGTTCCTAACGCTGCACCACGAGCTTCTGTGTGGCAGTGAATCCGTCGGCCGTGAGCTTCACCAGGTAAACGCCACCCGCTATCGACCGAAGGTCAAGCACCATTGCAGATTGCAGATTGTAGACTGCAGATTGGCGGACGCAGCGGCCGGAGATGTCGAAGACGGAGACAAGGATTCGAGGATTCGAGGATTCAAGGGGTCGAGTCAAACGGACTGCCGCGAAGCCAGCGGTGACCGGGTTCGGGCTGATCGCCAGTCGCCAACTGCCAATCGCCAATCCGCCCGAGGCCTGGCCTGAGCCGCCGGCCGCGGGCCGCGGACCGAGGAACGGCGTCGCGACGTACCGCCAGAACTCGTTGGTCTTATTGCCCTTCGTCGCGAAGAACACACCGTACCCGTAGCTGACGATGTCCGCGCCCGTCTTCACTTTCTTCCTGTTGACGCCCGGCGGCACTTGCGCCAGTTCCGCCCATTTGTCGCCCAGGGCCAGGTACTGCCAGAACTCGGGAGTCCCGCCGCCCTTGAGCGCGTAGGCTGCCCCGTTCTGCCAGGACCCGGCCCCGCCGTCCTTCGACTTCTTGCTGCCCGCGGAGCCCGGTATCGGCATAGCCGTGAGCGTGTCACACCAGAGCCCGGTCTCGGTGTTGTACGCGTAGAACTCGTGGTACTTGGCCTTATGCGCATAGATGGTCCGGCTGCCGTCGTACGCAAGCCAGGAACCCTTGTCCCACTTCCCGCTCGCGCCAACCGGCGCGGGCTGCAGTACGCTCCAGCTATCGCCGGCCGGGTCGTAACGGTAGAACTCATTCTTGTACCCTTTCAGGAGATAGACGCAACCGACCCCGCCCTGGTACGCCCACACGAGGTCCGTACCACCCTTCACCTTCTTGTTGGAAAGCCCCAGCGGCACGTCTCTCTTCTGGGTCCACGAATTCGTGCCGGCGTCGTATTCCCAGAATCCCCGCGTGTTGTTTCCCTTGACCATGTAGACGTGACCCGCGCCGTCGGCCGCGGCGGCGGCCCCTTTCCCCGGCATCTTCTTCTCCAGCCCATCCGGTATCGGCGAACAGGACTGCCATGAGTCGGGGGTCGCGTCGTAGCGGTAGACTTCGCTGGTCTTGCTGCCTTTGCCGGCGTAGACGAACCCATACTCGCCATCAACCGCGAGCCAGCCGCCGGCTTTGACCGCGAGCCCGGATTGCCCCGGGGGCAGGGGTGCGGCGGCGCTCCAGCCGGTCGGCCACGTCGGCCCGACCACGCAGAACCCGGCGACGACATCATTGCCCGGTTTCACATCATACGGCAGATAGGTGCTGCAGCGGACCGTCCATCTGCCGCCGGCGTCAAGCGTGCACGGGGCGAAACCGTCCGGGCACGTGTCGGAGTCAGGACCGAGTCCGATGATGTCCAGCAGCCGGGTGTACGAACGACCCATCGCCGCGTTGTCGAGCCGCACGCACGCTCGGAACGTCGCCGGGGTATTGCCGAAATTGTGCCATGTCGTCCTCGGAACGACAGCCGACCCGACCGGGTAAACCCCGGACGGTGAGCTGATAGCGGTCACGCCGACATCCCGCACCCGCACCACCAGGTTGCCGACAATCCGGTCGTTGCCGGGCTCCTGGTCGAGTGCCAGCATGGTCGTACAACTGATGCTGAACCGACCCCGTGTCTGCGCCACCCAGTCGGGGAAACTGACGGACCGATAGGTGCCGGGCTGATGGTCGGTCACGACCGCGCTGTCCTCGTATTCGGAGCCAATGCTCATCTTCACCTGGTAGGTTTCGGGCCTGGCGCCGAAGTTGTACACCCGGCACGCCGGGCTGACGAGGCTTCCCGAATCCACAGTGCCGGCCGGCGCGGTTATCAGGTCGCAGGCTACGTCCTTGGATATCACGCCGCACGCGCCGACGTACGGACGCAGGTTCCGACCCGTGACTACGACCTTCATGACGCCGGGATGGGACGGGTCTACCGGAAGAGTCGCCTGCCCGGACTGGTCGGTCGTGTCCCACGAGTACACGACCGAGTCCATCGACACGCAGACGACCGCACCGGACACCGGCGCGCCGCTCGACCGCACAGTGACGCCGAACTGGCAACCATCCATCAGTATGGTCGAGTCGTGCTCCACCGCCAGCCGTTTCGGAACGGCGGTCCAGACGTTCAACTCCGGGTCGCCGAGCAGATTCCACTCGATATACCTGGGCCAGTAGTGGTAGAGCGAGTCAACCTGGAATCTGGCTCTGAGCGTGGCGGTGCCAAGCCGCCAGATACCTTCTTCATACAGGGCGTGAAAGAAACCCCGGTAGCAGGCGCTGCGGTAGTAGGAACCGGAACTGATTCCCATGGTCGGGCCGAAATAGGCAATCGCTCCACCCAGCGAGTCCGCGGACCCGGCGCGCACGAACTTGTCGCCGTACATCGACTCGCCCGGGGCCAGCGTGACGCAGTTGCACGTAGCGCCGACGATAACCGGCATCTTGATGCCATTGGTCCAGGAGTACGGGTCGATGCTGTTGAACGGCGGGTACCAGTACCCGGTGGCCTGGCCCCGGTAGGTGATGAACGCCCGGCCGTCCTGGGCAGCGGCCGTCACGTCCGCGCTCGTGTGACCCCAGATGTTGGCGAGACTCTCGGCCAGGGTGTAGCCGCTCGCCGTCCAGTACTGCCTCAGCAGTCTTGCGTCCGCCTGGTAGTAGAGGTCCTCCGGCACGTCTTCGCGCACCACGGTCGTGCCCTTGAGATACCACGCCGTGTCCCCGGCCTGGGCCGGATTCTCATACGCCAGGACCTTCGTAACGAAGGCGCTGCACTCCCGGACGTTCCACGCCGGTAGCCGCCCAACCGGGATTTCCATCTTGTAGTCGCCGGCCATGTCGCCGAACCAGCAGTCGGTGCGGTTGCTCGCGCTTTGAATGAACGACGGGGCGCCAAGCAGCAGCACGAACTCGGGCCGAATCGGCCAGCCGTAATAGGCGGACAGAATGTAGTTCCGAACCGAAACCGAGTCGGTCCCGGTTACCGAAGTGGGGACTATCTTGGCCAGCATGCCCTTGCTGGTCTTCCACGCAGCCAGCGGCTGAGCAATCTGGACGAACGTGTCCGGCGTGATTATCAGATACCGCGCGCCCTGCTCTGCCAGCAACGGCGAGAGGAATGCCGCAACGACGAGGACGAGTCGAAATCCGCAACGCATCACATATCTCCTTGTCTGTCCCGAGTCACACGCACTTCCAGATTGAACGATGTCCGACCTCCGGCCTGTTGGTGACGGTGGGACCTGGATTGAACCCGAGGGGATAGCCCAAACGAGTATAGAGGTCACGGCCCGCATGTCAAACTCGCTGGGCTGCCAGTTGACCTCGGGCGCGCGCCGGCGTAAAATCGTGCTCGTGAAATGGCTGCTTGCCGCATCGCTGGTGCTCCTCGCCTGCACCGACCCGTACTCTTTCGAGCCCGGCGACCCGACCAAACCCGACCCGCCGGCTCCGCCCCAACTCATGGCCCCGGCCGATAGTTGGCGGAGCGATAATTTCAGCTACCCGCAGGATGTTGCGTTCTCGTGGCAGGCGATATCCGGTCCGGTCTTCTACCAGTTTGAAGCCTACATCGACCTGACCATCGACCCGCAGCACCTCGTATTCGCGGATGAACGTGTCACGTCGACCGAGCTGGTAGCCTCGTTCGGCCGCTACGGTCAATACTACTGGCGCGTGCGCGCCGCCAGCCGCAACTGGAACAACTACACCGACTGGTCCGAACCCTTCCGGTTCAGTCTGCCGAATCCAGCCGACTAGACCAGCGGTCGAAGCCCGCTGGTCCTAAGGACAAAGTATCAAGGACAAAGGACTAGGCAAGTCGTAAGGGAAGCAAGTGGGGCGGGACTTTATCCTTTCCCATTGCTTTGTCCTTGCGACTTTGTCCTTTGTACTTTGCCTCAAATCGGGTACTCATACACCAGCACCGCGCCGATGCGCGGATGGGGCTTCATCCCCAAACCCTCAAGCGCCGCCGCCATCTCGTCGCTCGCCGCCATGCCGCTGAGTTCCCGCGTGCCGCACTCAGGCGCCACGCGGGTAAGGAAGGAACGGAAGGCCACCAGCGCCCGGCCGGTGCCGGCGACAAAGGAGATGTCGAGGTCGTTGCCGTGATACCGGTGCGGCTTCAGCACCATCAGTCCGGACAACCTGCCTGCCGTTCGACACCCGAACAGGTGCCCGCCGCGCTTCAGTTCCGCCACGTACCGGCGGCTCAAGTCTCGGAATCGCCACGTTGACGCCAGCAGGCCCCGGCTTGCGCTCAACTCCTTGCTGCCACGCAGGAAGTCAAACGCCTCGGCAACGGACGGCTGCACCAGCTTCGGACCCGGTTCCGACCTTCCCGGCTGGTCGAGATAGAACCGGCACTGCACGTATGGCTTTAGCCCCATCACCTTCTCGATGATGTGAACTGACTCATGGTTCACGTCGGCAGTGGCCAGCCGCAGCGAGACCGGGCGCCTCTCCAGCGTCCGATGCAGCACCGCGCGCGACAACTCCTTGCCGACCCCGCGGCTCCGGCAGTCCGGGTCAACCCGCAGGCCTTCGAGCCACATCTCGCCCGGCGCCAGTTCGGTGGCCTTGCCGTAACCGACCAGCTTGTTCCGCATCTCGACCGCCCAGAACCCGCCCTCGCTCACCCAGCGCTCGAAGAACATCGGCACGTAGTCGTTGCCGCCCCAGATGCGGGCCGAAACCCGCAGGACGGCAGCATGGTCCGCCATCGTCACCGGCCGCACAAGAAGCTTCAACATCTCCCCCCGCCTACCGCCATCCGCTGTTCTGACTTCTGACATCTAGCTTCTAGAATCTGACTTCGCCCCACGCCCGCCAACCGCCTTCCGCCGTATTGCCTTCTGGCTTTTGACTTCTGCCTTGCGTCCGCTACTCGCCACTCGTCATTCCTTCCCACTGAACCTCCTTGTGAAGCCACCCGCCCCGGTAGTAGCCGATGGCGAGGATTCCGGCTTCGACCACGATTGAGACGCCGATGCCGAGCCAGATACCGGTGACGCCGTAGCCCAGCATGCCCGCGAAAACGAGGGCGGCCGGTATCTTGATGCCCCAGTTGGAAATGAGCGCGGCGACCATCGGGGCGCGGGTTGCGCCGGCCCCGCGCTGGGCGCTCTCCCACCCGGTCGAGAGACCAAGGACAAGGAGCATGGGCGAAAGCACGCGCAGGTACTGGCTGCCGAACCGGACCACGTCCGCGTTGGCGTTGAACACGGCCACCAGCGGCGCGGCAAAGAAGAAGAGCAACGGCATGACCGCGCACTGCAGAAGTACAGCGATGAAGATGAGCCGCTGGGCCACGTTCCGCGCGAGCTCGGGCCGTCCCTGTCCCAGGCTCTGGCCGACCAGGGTCTGGCCCGCCGAGGCCAGCCCGCCGAGGTAGATGAAGATTACGCTGAGAACCCGGAGCCCGATGCCGAATGCTGCGGTCGCCTCGGTGCCGAAACGGGTCGCGATGCCGAACATCAACATGCCGGTCAGGGGCCGGGTGACAGACTGGAAACCGGCCGGCACGCCGATCTCGAGCATGGTGCGCACCGCGCCCGAGCGGAGCGGGCCCGAGAACTCAAGCAGCCCGCGGCGACGGAGGATGATTGCCATGGCGACCAGTCCGCCCGACTGCGAGATAATCGTCGCCCACGCCGCGCCGGCCGCGGCCATGCGCGGCAGGCCGAACCAGCCGAAAATCAGGATGGGGTCGAGCACCAGGTTGACAATGTTGGTTGCGAGCGAAATGAGCATCGGCGTGCGGGTGTCGCCGAGCGCCTGGAAACCGGCGTAGAGCACCATGCCGGCAAAGAAACCGGGCAGGACCGCGAGCAGGATTGCGAGGTAGGCCCGGCCCGCGGCGACAACCTCGGGCGCGGCGCCGAACAGGCGGAGCACGAAACCGGACAAAGGCGTGCCGACGACGGCAACGACGGCCGATACGGCCAGCGCGAGGACAAGTCCGTGACGAAGGCTCTCCCTGACTCCGGCCCGGCTGTCGGCCCCGGCTGCGCGCGACGCGGTCGCGAGCACGCCCACAACAAAGACCTGGCCAGCCGAATAGAGCACGCCGAGAACGGAGCCGGCCAATGCGACCGCGGCCACTGTCGCCGGCCCCAGCCGGCCGACCCAGAACAGGTCAACGACCGTGAGCATTGTGTAGAGGACCTGGCCAATCATCACCGGCCAGGCAACCTGCCATATCGCCCGGCCCAGATGGCCGGAAAGGTCAACCACACTCAGGCGCGTCTGTTCTGCCACGGACGGAGATGTTACTCGAAACAGGAGCTAGCGCAAACCAAGGCTGGGACAAGGGGCTTGGGTCCGAGTCCGAACCCCGACCCCTGACCCCCGACCCCTGATCCCTTCTCAGACCGAGCCCGGCCCGGATGGGTTCCGGGCCGGGCGTGACACGCTCTCAATTGCGTGTTCTGGGCGCGGCTACCTTAGTTTCTCGACCTTGAGAACCTGCTCTTCCCCTTGGTTCACCCACACTCGACAAATGTATGTTCCCGGCCCAAGCATCCTGCCCGACTCGTCGCGGCCATCCCAGGAAACGATTGACGATTGACGATTGTCGATTGGCAATTGACGGAACACCCCGGACAAGACGCCCGCCGGCGTCGAATATCCTCACGTCCGCGCGGCTGTTAGCTGC